>JBGUQP010000121.1:0-2277 GCA_045131145.1 Lachnospiraceae bacterium
GCTTAAAAATATATATGGCTGTCTATAATCTTATAGCTTTTCCCTTTAGACTCACATTTCTCTTTTGATGAAGAAATATGGCTGTTGAAAAACATAAAGCTGTCGGGAACGGTCTTTTCCCCGCAGAATGCTTTCTTGGCAGATGAAATACTGTCCATCATCTGTCTGTACTGCCACTTGCCTTCATAATCCTCAAGATGATCGTAAATCTCCATGGCCTTATCAAGAGAACTGGGATTTCCCTTTGTGGGTGAAAACTGAACACCCCAGTAATCGTCATATATGACTTCTTTAATGGTGCTCACATGGCCCCAGTCAGATGTGTCATTGGCCCTGTTGATGATAACATTTGCCACGGCAATTCTGGCCTCATCGCTCATATTTCCTGCTTCACAGTATATGATGCAGCTCATGAGCCTGAGCTCCTTTGCGGTATAATTCTCATCCCATGCGGTATAGGTCTTTTCAGCCTCATCCGCTTTTACGGATTTCAGCACATTGCCTTTTGAGCTGTACAGAGTGTCAGCCTTCTTAACTCTTTTTGCCAGCCTGTCCACTGCAGCTATCGGATAACTCTGCTTATTGTCTGCCGAAGTTGCGGCCTTTACATTATATGATGAAATGCAGAATCCCGATATAAGTACTGCCGCCATAAAGGCGGCAGTAAACTTTGATAAAACTATAAATGCCTTTTTGATCATTTCTGCTCCGTTAACCTTTTTATCGATCTGAAGATCAATGATGGAAAAGTCTCATTCCTGTAAAGCACATTACCATGCCGTACTCGTTACACTTATTGATTACCAGGTCATCCCTTACCGATCCGCCGGGCTCTGCGATGTAGGTAACACCGCTCTTCTTAGCACGGTCGATATTGTCACTGAACGGGAAGAAAGCATCGCTTCCGAGTGCCACACCTGAAATAGTATCAAGGTATGCCTGCTTCTCTTCCTTTGTAAGAGGTGCGGGCTGCTTGGTGAAGTACTGCTGCCAGTTGCTGTCTGCTGCAACATCCTCGCCCTCGCCGGTAATATACTGATCTATTACATTATCCCTGTCGGGACGTCCGATCGAATCAAGGAAAGGAAGGTTAAGGATCCTGTCCCACTGACGGAGATTCCAGTTATCAGCCTTGTTGCCTGCAAGTCTGGTACAATGAACTCTCGACTGCTGACCAGCGCCAACACCTATAGCCTGTCCGTCTGCCGCAAAGCATACTGAATTGGACTGTGTATACTTTAATGTGATAAGGCTTATGATAAGATTGGTACGTGCATCATCTGTCAGATTCTTGTTCTCTGTAACGATGTTGCCTAAAAGCTCGTTATCGATCTTGAAGTTATTTCTTCCCTGCTCGAATGTGATGCCGAATACCTGCTTCTTCTCCTGAACTTCGGGAATATAGTTGGGATCGATCTTGATAACGTTGTATCCGCCCTTACGCTTGGACTTTAAAAGTTCTAAAGCTTCATCTGTATAACCGGGAGCGATGATACCGTCGGAAACCTCACGCTTGATGATCTTGGCTGTGGTAAGGTCACATACATCCGATAATGCTATAAAATCACCGAATGAAGACATTCTGTCGGTTCCTCTTGCTCTTGCATAAGCACATGCTAAAGGTGAATCGTCAAGGCCTTCGATATCGTCAACGAAAACTGCCTTCTTTAACTTATCGCTGAGCTTGTTGCCTACAGCTGCGGAAGTAGGTGATACATGCTTAAATGATGTTGCACAGCACTTGCCTGTAGCTTCCTTAAGCTCTTTTACAAGCTGCCATGAATTAAATGCATCAAGGAAATTGATATAGCCGGGACGTCCGTTAAGGATCTCGATGGGAAGCTCTGCTCCGTTCTCCATATAGATTTCAGCCGGCTTCTGGTTGGGATTACAACCGTACTTTAATTCAAATCTGGTCATTGTTCTGTCTCCATTCTGTATTATTCTTGCGTTATTGTTATTTGTTCTTGTTTATGATCCTGGTCTCTTTCTGGCCTGTTGCAAGGTCAACATATGCAACATAAAGAGATACCTTATTGTTCTCATCAAGTCCGTTCCAGATGGTCTCGGTGTACTCATCGATATCATCGGGAACCGCTACTCTCTCAGGCTCGCCTGTAAATGTAGGTATAGGATTGCCGTCATGATTGTAAGTATGGATGAAATGTCCGAGTCCTGCAACAGCATTATAATTGAAGGTATATCTGTTGCATGTACTTCCTTCGGCATCAGCACTCTTTAAGATGCTCATCTTATATGTGAAATCGTTTGCCTTAA
>JBGUQP010000122.1:0-5877 GCA_045131145.1 Lachnospiraceae bacterium
CAAGCTCACGTGCTTCTTTAAGGTCGGGGATAGAATTGCGCTTAAGGTTCTGCAATTGCACATATCTCCCGGCCCAGCGACCTGTCCTGGCGGCATAGAAGGCAAAGCACCCGTGAGCTCTCCCGTATTCACAGCAGAGGTTCTTCATTGCAGGGTATTTCTTTATCGAGGACTTGCTCGTCTGCTGACGGAGCCTCAATACCTCCGCAACCTCAGGGGATGCTGTCTTAAGAAGCTCTTCCAGGGACTTCTTATCAAGCGAAGGAGTCTCTACGCCCTGTTCACGGATCCATTTGAGCATCTGCATGACACTGTTGGGATTATCGATACCCGTAAGTTCCTTAAGCCTTCCTATAAGCCTCTCACGCTCTCTTGCATCTATAGCTATGGCATTCTCGACTAATGTCATGTCCATGAGTATCCCACGGTCATTTATCTGCTGGTCGAGGCAGAATTCATCCCATACAAAGTCTGGCACAGGGAAGTTCTTAAGCTTCTCCTTTATCGCCAGTTCTACCTCAACATCCCTTTTGTTATATGCCTTAAAGGTCTCCCATTTACCCGGAGCATGCTCAGGAAGGTTCCGCGTCCTTCCCCCGTTAGTCTTCGTCGGCTTACAAGGGACTGAGAAATACTGTATAAGGGCTTTACCCTCTTTCATCTTCTGTTCATCCAGCTTGAGCACCGATCCCACCTGGTCGAGTGACCTCGGAAGTCCAAGATATGATGACCATATCATAGAGCAGTGCCATGCCCCAGGATCAAGATACATACCAAGGTATCTGCCGATACAGACCCTCTCGAACTGGCTGTTGAACGCCCATTTGATGACCTTATCATCCTTTATGGCATCTATTATCTCCTTCGGTATCTTCTCACCCTGTGCAAGGTCTATGACCGTGACCTCACCGCCATCAACGGAATACCCGAACAGCAGGATCTCGAAATCAGGTGATTCAGCATATTTGTAAACTCCGCAGTCCTTAAGGCTGACGGAGGAAAATGTCTCAATATCGATCGACAGTTCTTTCATACAACCTCCAAAAAGGCAGAGAGGCAATATACCTCTCTGCCATAAGATAATACACTACTTAAGCAAGGAAATCATCATCAGCGAAATCATCCTCAGGTCTTGTCCTGCCCCCGAGAGGCTCACCATCGGCAAGCTTCTGTATATTACCAAGCCCGCAGGCGATGCCCTTAGACTGGTTATTATATGCATAGAACGTTAATGTCATCCTCACATACACACCACTGTAGATCTCACTGTGGTCCAATATGGGCTGTAAGTCCTGATCCACGATGCCGGGAGCCGTATATGACTTGCAGTTAAGGAAATATGAGTCTTTGTAGGCCTCATCATCCGGGCGCTCAAGATCACCATCCCTTAACGGCGTATGCAGCGTGGACAGTGCAGGAACTGACTTGCCATTACCCTTAAGCTTACCCTCACCTTCCTCGTATGCCGCCTGGATGGCATTATTGATATCCTCTATCGTCTTTGTGTCGCTCTTAGGTATTATAACGCTCGTTGAATATGCTGCCTTGCTACCATCCATGGTAGGCTTGGGCTCCCATACAGACGCATAACTGAGCCTTACCTTCCCTGTCCTTATCTTTGTCCTTATAAATCTACTCTTAACCATGATCTAATCCTCCATAAAATCGTTTTCTGCTGTGTTTTTCATTTCCGGTCTCTTATCAGACCTTGATACCAGTGTCGGCTTGCCTGCCGGTTTATCTATAAGATCCCCCAGCAGCTCATCAAACTTACCCTTGCCGAGAAGCCTGGTCATGGCGGTTATGCCACGGATCTTACGCTCATAGGGATCATATCCCGCACGCCTGACAACATCCGCAACTACATCCTCACTGAGATACTTACGTACCGATCTGCCTTCGACAAGCTTATATCCGTTCCATGACTTACCCTGAAGCGCTTTATTGAGGGCATACTCCTGGATATCCTTTATCCAGCTTATGAACCCGTCAGCTCTTCCGAGTATATCCTCGACCTCATCATCCTCAAGATCGACAGGCATCGCGAAATCATACTTGGCAAGTTCCATGTTAAGCTCTGCCCTCTTACGGCATACAGCCCTGACCTTGCAGAACCTACAATGCTCCCCGGCCTTATACTCGCCTTCACCCTTATCCGCCAGGATGGCAGCCGGTGCAAGAACTTCTTTTGCCCACATGAGCAGCTCATCTTTTGTGATGGTGTAGGTCTCTGCCACGCAGAGCCTCGGCTGGTAGATGCTCATGGACACCAAGCTTATATCATACAGCGCATCAAAAGCCGATAATGCCCCAAGAGCATATATGGCAAGCTGGGTGTTGAGCCCTTCCTCATCAGATCCCGCAGATACCGGTACGCCTTTGCCATACTTGAAATCAACTATCTCAAGATGGCCATCCGATATGATGACACAATCCGCTGTTCCAAAGCATCCATCTGCATATTCACTGCAATCAACATGCTGTTCGACCATTACCACAGGATCATGGGCATTGCCCACCTTCTCCATGACGAACTCAGCATATCCGTCCGATGCTTCTTCCATCTCATTATCAAGGTACGTCATGTTCTCCCTCGGATCGGGGGAATCCCTCCCAAGTGCCTTCAGCAGCTTATGCTCACACAGGCTATGGGCATCCGTTCCCTCTGCCGCAAAAGCAGATGACTCATCCGCCACTTCAGCATTCCTCTTTGCCGATGGCGGGCAATTGATCCACATCTTAGATGAGGACGGTGACTTTAAAGCGTGTCTTCTACTCATCCTTAAGTCCCTCCGCATCCTTGAGCAGTTCGGCATAGTGCTTTGGAGATATCCCCGATAACCTGGAGCTTCCATACTTAGATAGTAAGTTCCTTATCTCATCCGTATGTCCCGCTCTTGACTTATCTGCCAATACTGCCCTCACCTGTTCAAGCGTTACCCCATCCTCTTTGGCTTCCTGCTCAGGTTCTTCCTTATCATCGGTGTTAAGTGCCCTTGCAAGGGCTGTCACTGCATCAGCCACACCGATAAGGGCTTCTGCTAACTCTTCGGTTTTTGTCATTTTTCCTCCTTCACATCCACGGACATGACAGATCTTCCGGGATCAAGCATATATACCAGTCTGAAATCTCCGAACAAAAGCCTGATCAGCTTCTCAGGTAGCCTTCTGCAAGTCCCCCGTAGCACTGTCTTCTGTCTGTCACTATCCGCAACCGTCAACGTAACTACGTGCTTCATCTGTGTTCCTCCTTTCAAGCTATTGGCCATTGGGAAGTTGGTGAAATTTACATCATCATGAATTTTGTTCATGATTTTTTGTAAAAGCCCCTGACGCATACAGCATCAGGGGCTTTTTGATCAATAATTCTTCCTTATATAGTCTTCGCCTCTCTTGATGGCACGGCAGACAGCCGCCTCGCTCTTATGAAGCTCTCTTGCAGTATCTTTGACCGACCAACCTTCTATCTTTACCATGATGAAAGGTTCACGCTGTGTAGGTGTCATACTATTGATAAGTTCCCACAACCTGTCAGACTCATCCGACTCCTGATCATATACAGATGAATACGCATCAAGCATAAGCCCCGATCTGTCCATCTCATCATCGTCGCCATAGAATGCATCAAATGATGCATGATAATTTCCGGTATACCTCTCTCCCGGATGAGCATCCTCCCATTCATGCTTTTCTGACCTCTGCTTCTCATCAAGCGGCAGCCGGGTATTCTTGATGTTGTTACGGATCTCCTTGTTATGAAGCGTGATCAGTATCTTAAGATCCTCTTTGGTGACGATCCGCCCGTCACTGCTCTTATCACCTACGTTGATAGTTACCTTTGTACCATCCTTGAAATGGTATGTCATCCGCGGAGCCTCCTCGTTCCACGCAATCTTTAAGAACTGCATATGTTCCCTCGCCTTCTGCTAAGGGCAAGCACTTAGGCAAGGGAACATAAAGGGAAGTACAAGAAACAAAGGTCACCCCACTAGGCTCATATCCATCGACAAATGGATATCGCCTGTATGTCACCCTCGCCTTGGTTGTACTTCCCTTGGCCTGTTAAAATGGTTGATAAGTTATGAAATTTTAAGTACTAATAGCAGGTTTTTTCCTGATGTCAACACACCAGGCATTATCATGAGCCCAAAGGCATCACCTCCCGTAACGCAAAAAGAACCCGGCAAATAACGAATAAACGTTACTTGCCGGGTTCGTATGTCAATTAAGCATCGTACTCCGTGCTAGCTTACTTTCCTAATTCCTATTTGATTTTTACATTTTGGGCACTTCTGATAGTAATCAGCTTTCCATCCAGGCGGTATGTCTTTCTCTGCCTTGAGTTCTGACTTGCTCCCCGCATCGGTATCGATGATCCTAAAATCACATACGGGGCACTTGAGCGATTTTCTCATAATACATCACACTCCTTTACTGCGTTGCTTCAGATAATTACTTATAGAATCCATAGCGGTCACGGATATATGCACCCTCTTGGCTGACTTCTTGATCTCATGATACAGTGTGCTCAGCTTCTGATGTACCGCTTCGCATACAACCTTGGTGTTGCATACAGGATTGACGGACTCACCGACCTCAAGATACACCTCATATACGATCTCACCATCATACTCGGCACACATAAAGAATATAGTATCCTTTGAATTTGGCAGGACCGCCGTAAACGACGGATACTGCTTAGATAAACGTGCCTTATTGTTGTACCGAGAATAATACATGACCGTCTGATCTGTATATGGCGGGTTCTTATCCTCACTGAACAGATAGTACATAGGATGGTCGAAGTGATCCGCTTCATCATCGTCGATGGGTTCACCATCATAGTTCGGTGCTTCGTTCCAGTTAATCCTATCGTTCTTGGTATCGGCGATGAGCGAATCCGTAAATGTCGCTATGAACGCCTCTGTCTCCGTCATGTCCTGAACAGTCCCGTTTAATAAGAAGTCGACCGACACATCAAACAGCCTGGAGCATGCACAGATGTATTCGATGCTTGGATCCTGATTGCTGTCACTCTTATCCAGTCTTGAGAAGTATCCCTGTGATACACCGGCTTCATACTCGAGCTGTGATACCTTAACACCGGTCTTAGTCAGTAGAGCCTTATAGTTATCAACAAACTTCTTCTTATTGAAACATCTGTACGCATTCAGATCTGCTTCGAGGTCAGCTATCCTTCTGCCGATCACGGCCTTGGACTCCGGATCCGTTAACGGTTCATCAAGCCTTGACTTGAGATCATCAAGCTCTGCCTTGATAGCTTCCTTGCTCATGAGGGTATCCCTCCCTTCGTTTTGTATGTCCATTATATATCTGTATGGGGTATTAATCAAGGGCAATATGATGTTTTATTCATATTTATATGATTTGCATAATTATAATATGATATTATCATCATATTTTCTATATCTATATTCATTTTATGTGAACGTTTTTTGATGTGCCATTTTATTTGTTTGGGGTTGACATGAAGTTTTATACAACATCTTGTGGATCTGTCATAGTGGAACTTGCTGATTTTGTCAATAATTAAAGGAGCCCCTGGTTTGGGCTCCTTTTGAATCATACATGGTATGTTAGTATTCCATTTTGTATTTCTATATATTTATACATATTGCCAGCACTATCTATATTTCTGATTCCGTTTGTTTTATAAATCGTAAAATTGCGGTCTTCTAATTCTTTCAAATGTTTACCGTTTGGATGACCGTACCCATTATAGCCTGTACATATTATTGCTATCTTATCGGCAGTGCTATCGAACTCATCGAGAACCTTTGTATTTCTCTCTTTTTTTTCAGGATCATCTTTACTTAATAATGAGGGGCAATGATGAGGTACAACTAACAAATCTAT
>JBGUQP010000123.1:0-3449 GCA_045131145.1 Lachnospiraceae bacterium
GGTGATCGAAGTGATAAAAAGGGTAAGCCCGCTATAAGCAAGCGGTGTCGAATATACCGCATCGACACATACGGCAAGCCTGTCAGCCATTACAAGCTTTAAGAAGGCGCCGAGAGCAAAGAGCTGTATGCCATGGGAGAACCGTTCCATGTTAAGGGGCTTGCGATCCGCAATTTTTGGGATAAAATCTTTAGCCTTCTGTATGGGACCGGAAACAACCACCGGGAAAAAGCTCATATAAATAAGAGAATCAAGCAGGGATGGATATGTCCCAAGGTCACCCCTCATACAGTCGATAAGGAATCCGATCGCCTGAAGCATATAAAAGGATATGCCGACCGGCATCGCAAAAAATCCGGCATACTTAAAAAAGCACAGGATCAGCACTTCCGTAAGAATAAAGAGGATGCCCAGGTTTTTTGCTGCCTTATCGTTACCGGCATTCTTCTTTTTACTTATCAGACTGCCTCCAAGCCAGGTAAAGACAGAAAGCAGGATAAGGAGTATAAGTGAATTAACATCAAATAAGGCATAGAAGATATAGCCTGCTGCAAGAAGCAGAAGGCGTGAGGGAAGATCCTTACGGATCATTTTCGTAAGGATCAGGAGTAAAGATAATAATATCAGAAATTCAATCGACAGAAAGGACATTATAAAGCTCCTCGGCTATCATTCTGTGGGCAGGCCTGTTTATATGGCCTGACCCCGGAGTTGTATTGTTAAATCCATAGGGGATTATCCCGTCCTCTTCATAAGCTTTAAGGAAGCGGTCGGACATATCGACAAAATCAATCCCATGATTTTTACAGGCTTCACGGTAGTAGGGCTCGGCTCCGTTGGTAAGAAGTTCCATAGTGCCGTCTTCTTTAAGAGATATTGCAGGATGATAAAGGATTATCACCTGTTTGTCAGTCTTACTGCGAATAAAGGCCATCAATGAATCAAGAGCTTCATAAAAACCGCCGTTGTATTCTTCTTCCCAAAATGCAGGGTCAAGTGTATCCGATTCAGAAGGATCAGCCTTGGATTCCTCATAGGTGAGGTATTGTTTATGCAGTTCACGTGCAAGGGGAAGAGACTGCTTTAACTTTATGGTAAACTGCTGCCTGTTAGAAAGAGAGCTCAATATAGACTGAGCTGTCTCATCGGGATCGAAACCGGTCTGGATAGTTGAATCATAAAGAGCCTTGGTATCGTAGGCAAGAGAATCGGTTTCTATGATGTAGGCCCCGGCATCGGGGAATTCACTTATGATCCCGTCAAGATGCTGGAGAACGACTGAGAAGAAGTTACCGCTTTTTCCTATATTATATACATGTAATTCATCGTCTTTGGGATCGATCATACCGTTAAGGATATCGCTGTAGCGATACTTAAGCGGTATAAAAAGTCCCTCCGTGTGGGAGGCTCCTGCAACTATGATGTATGAGTCGGAGCGCGGGAGGCTGCGGTTTACGTAGCCCTTATCATCAATGTTTGCGATACAGTAGCCTTCAAGGCCGTAAACACCTATGCTGTCAGGAAGCAGGAATCCGGTAGTTGACCCCTGATTCCGCACCAATTCCTGGCAGGGGTTATAGAAGGTAAAAGCAAGCAGATTCATGATAAAAAGAGCTGCCAGAAGAGCTAATATCCATTGTGCGATTTGTCTGGTATAATACTTCGGTTTATGCATGACTTTCATTTTACCTAATTTTATATTTACATGCAATCCGGTAAACTCCGTAAAAAAAGAACCGTCATCAAGACGGCTCTTTTGAAATGATCGTTTAGAAAAACTTAGTGATATCTTCGGGAGTCTTCCTCTTGGGCTTCTCGGCATCATTCTCACGTACACCGACCGCTATGACGGAAACGATCTCCTGAGACTCGGGAATATCAAATCCGCTCCTTATCTTGTCGGCATCACGGATTCCGATTATAAGAGTATCATAACCTGTTTCCCTTGCCTTAAGTATAAGGTTTTCATTCTGAAGGCCAAGGTCATAAACACCCCACTTATCACCAAGCTCATTGGTAGGATTGCCATCCCTCTCAAATCCGGACCTCTTGGTCTCGTAGGCTGTGATGATCAGTGCAACGGCATTCTCACAGCTTGCGGCATTAAATGAAGGAAGGCACTGATTCTTAAGATAATTGATCTTGTCCTCGCTCATTGCCACGTAATAACGGCCTGTCTGGGAGTTCTTCCATGTGGGAGCCTGGATGGCGGCATCGATCATGACCTTGATCTGATCCTCGCTTATCTTCATTCCCGGTTTATATTTCCTTATACTTCTTCTGCTCTCAAGCAGCTGTGCGTATTCCATATTATCCCTCCTTGTAAGCTTTGTTGTTCTATCAGTATACCGCATTTCCACGAAGAAAACCAGCAAAATCAGTCGTTCCAACCATTGTCTTTAGGTGCTACATCATCGAGCAGACCTCTGTCGAAAAGAGAAATGAATACTTCCAGTATCTTGGGATCAAACTGTCTGCCGCTTCCTTTAAGAAGTTCAACCCTTATGACATCCTTTTTAAGAGCCTTCCTGTATATCCTGTTTGAACTCATGGCATCATAGGTATCGGCAATCGCTATGATTCGTGCATCCATGGGGATCTGTTCTCCGCGAAGCCCCTCAGGATAGCCGGTACCGTCATACCGTTCATGATGATGGAGGATGACATTATCGGCACCCGGAAGTGTTGTTGCATCATGCATGATGTCTCCGCCTATGGTAACGTGGTCTCTCAGTATATCAAATTCATCTTCGGATAATCTTGCAGCCTTATTCAATATTGTATCCGATATGCCTATCTTACCTATATCATGCAGGAGTCCTTCGTATTTAAGGACATCTACTTCTTCCTTTTTCCAACCCATGGCTCTGGCAATACGCACACTGTATTCGGCAACCCTGGAAGAATGACCGTTTGTATACCTGTCCTTGGCATCTATGGCATTGGCAAGTGTCTGTACCAGCTGGAAGGACATCTGCTCCAGTTTCTTATGACGATCCTGGGCAAACCTTGTCTGTTTCTCAACTTCAACCTCCAGTTCCTCACGGTAGGAATCCTGCAGGGCTCTATATTCGAACTGAGAAGTGATATTGGTAAGAGTTATGACGATTGCAATTACGGTTTTACCATCGTAGATCCTTTTTATGGAAGGTTCATAAAGGCTTCCTTCAAAACCCATCTGCTTTACATCACCGTTAATCACTTGTCTTAGTGAAGAAGAAACAGAGTAAAGATTATCGTCTATACTAATATTGTTAAGTTCACTGAAGATCCTTTTTGCCATATTGTTGCTGCCCTGATATCTGTAGTTACCGTCAGAAACGATAAAGGCTGAATCTATCGCATCGAAAATGTAGTCTTTGGCAACATCATTGACATTGTAAACACGTTCTACATAGATAAGATGAAGAATGATCGTAACTGAAATGATAAAGCTTATTGGTGCAAAA
>JBGUQP010000124.1:0-2933 GCA_045131145.1 Lachnospiraceae bacterium
TGATGTTATGGCGCTTCATCTGTTCTGCTTCAGAGCGGGATTGATGACCTTTTACGGAGACAATCTTCTTACTACTGTTGCGGAAACCGGCTCGTGGCATCCGTACAGCCGGCACTGGTTTGAGAAGGTTTTCTTTGATAACGCTGCTATAGGAGAGATAACGGCTTCAGAGGACTGGTCTTTCAGCCAAGATAATCTCACGGATAAGTCATATATAAAGACGTATACACAAAACAACGGATATTATTATGTTCAAGGCAAAGGAAAAGTAAGAGGCAAGCTTTTCGGAGGTCACGGAGATCTCATGACATTAAGGCTTCCTGATGGGGAAGAGATCGTCCGTAAAGGCGATCTTGACGGCAGCATATTGTTTTTCGAAGACATACCGGAGTTTTGCAGTGAAGACTATGTGGCAGGCTTTTTCGACTGGCTTGGCAAAAAAGGTTATCTTCAAGTACTTAAAGGCGTGATCTTAGGAAAGATGAGAATGCAAAAGGATTTCGGATCGTATGCCGAAAGGATACGGAGCGTAGTTACCGGTAAATACCGTTGTCCTGATCTCCCGATAATGGCAGACCTGAACTTCGGGCATACTTCTCCTATGTTTATCCTGCCATACGGTGCAGAATCAGAGCTGGATATAGATTCCCTAAGGTTCAGTATCCTTGAGAGCGGTGTTGAATGATCAGATCTTCATCTTCATAGAAACAGAGTGTTAAACTAACGGTCGAGCCCTATTCTATTGCACTGAATCATTCTTATATCTAGAATGAAACATAGATAATGATATGGGGGATAGACCTATGAAGAAATCCTTATTAACGCTATCGGCGACTACATTGGCTATGTGTCTTGTCATGACATCATGCTCGCAGGCTCCTACGGAAGAAGTAATTTCGTCCTCGTCGGAAGAAACCGTAACGGAGACGACAGCCCAACTGTTCGATCCCATATTGATCACCGAAGATTATGACGGTCCGATACTTGGAATTGAGAACTGGCATATTGAAGAACATGCTTATTGGAACGTTTTTGTCAACGATGATACAGGAGAAGAATTTGCGTCTTGTACCGGTAACGACGAGTACTATCTGGCTGATCTTAACGGTGACGGAGACCCTGAACTTGTCTGTAATGAAAAGTGGGGACCGAATAGTAATTACCATACGAATGTTTACAAACTGGAAGACGGCGTGATCAGTTTTGCTGATATCTGTCTGGGAACTAATCCGTTAGGAACTTGCGATTATATGGAATTCGCCGAGATCTATGATCTTGATATAAACATTACTAATTACTCGTATTATTCGGATAAATATGATCCTGAGCGGAACATGATCATCGTAACTGATACCTCTACCGGCGCTGAGTATGAGGTCCTCTGGGAGTACCTGAACTGGTATACATTGGAAGATATCGACGCTATGATCGCAGAGGAAGAAGGAACCTCGTCTGATACGGCTGACATTCCTTCTGATGATATCGATATCTCATATTCCACTTCTGAGCCGGTCATCACTGATATTACTGATACCGAAAAGGAGATCACATTCTACAGGGACGGTATGGAGATCGAAGGCAAACTCTACCTGCCCGAAGGAGACGGACCGTTCCCCGTGATAATACTTTGCTGCGGACTGCTGCAGCCTTATTCGGATTACGAAGCAGATGCTCAGGGTTTTGCAGACAACGGATATGCTGCGGTCGTATTCTCGTTCATCGGTTATTCTGATCCCGATAGTGAGCAGGCTGCAGACTATGGCGAAGTATTCATGTCAGAGACGAGAGATCTTTATGCTGTTATGGATTCTCTTGAATATCTTCCCGGAGTCGACAGCGATAGCGTATACCTCTGGGGTCACAGCTTCGGAGGTCTGGTGGCTGCTTTCGCAGGCTGCGACAGGGCATCCGAGGTCATGGGTCTGATCCTTGTAGAGCCTGCCATCATGTTCGGTGAGGAACTTCCGGTCACATATGAAGACGGCACGAGCGCGACGCTTCGCATCTACGATCTGCTGGATTCGTGTGATCTTGATACCGTCATCTATATGGGTACCCACGACGGCTTTGGCGATGATCCGACTTCGTTTGATCAGATGCTCGAGGTCATGCCTTCCGCAGAGCTGGTCATCATCGATGGTTCGGACCACTTCTTTGAGGGTGAGTACGGACAGCAGATGGTCGAAGATGCCTGCGATAAGATCTCGAGTTGGACTTGATGATATAAGGAAGGACCAAAATAATGAACAATATAAAGAAGCATGTATCCGAATTAACACAGGAGGAGTTCCAGAAGACTTTCCCCATAATCCTCAGGGATGTACTTCCGGAGTATGCGGACTGGTACGAAGAAGAGAAGGCTTCTATCTTAAGTGTTGTAGAAAATAAGGATGTTGTCAGGATATCTCATATCGGAAGCAGCGCCATTCCCAATATCAAGGCAAAGCCGGTCATAGATATCCTGCTTGAGATCGACGGGACATGTATTGTCGGTAATGTCGTCGAAGCTTTAAAGAGCATCGGATTCGGTGTAGAAGTCAGCATCAGGAAAGAGGATCCTTTCGAGTATCTTCTTGCCAAAGGCATGAATGTTGACGGGTTCGCGGAGAAGGTATTCCTGCTTCATCTGCGGTATGCAGGTGACTGGGATGAACTGTATTTCAGAGACTATCTTCTTGATCATCCGGATGTCGCAGGAGAATACAGTTCCCTCAAAGAGAAGATACTTGAGGATATAAGCGAAGGCAGAGTGAAAAGGATGCCGAACGGACAGCCCAACGGCTATTCGAATGCAAAATATTCCTTTGTAAAGGATGTGTCGCAGAAAGCCCGTGATGCATATAAAGGCAGATACAGCTTAAGATAACATGATGAATAATATTCAGATGCACGAAGTGCTCAAGAACCTGAACAGCTGGGAATTCGTCGACAGT
>JBGUQP010000125.1:0-3790 GCA_045131145.1 Lachnospiraceae bacterium
TAAATCGGAAAGAGAGATCGATCTGATGCGTGAAGCCGGCAAGAGGCTTGAATATGTACACGAGAAGCTGGCAGAGATCATAAAACCGGGTATATCAACCTGGGAGATCGATAAAGTAGGTGAAAAGCTTATAAGGGAACAGGATGGAACACCCAACTTCCTTAATTACAACGGATTTCCCGCATCGATATGTGTTTCGGTGAATGAAGAGGTTGTACACGGGATCCCGAGTAAGGACAGGCTTTTAAAGGATGGAGACATAGTAAGCCTTGATTGCGGACTTATATATAAGGGATACCATTCGGATGCCGCAAGGACACATGCGGTAGGGAAGGTTGCACCGGAAGTTCTTCAGCTTATGGAGAGGACCAAACAGAGCTTCTTCGAAGGAATCAAAAAAGCAACCGACGGTGCCCACCTTTATGATATATCAAACGCCATTGCCGATTATATTGAGCCTTTCGGTTACGGCATAGTTGAGGAACTCGTAGGACACGGTATAGGCACAGCCCTTCACGAGGATCCTCAGATCCCGAACTTCAGACAGAGGAGAAGGGGACTAAAGCTTCGGGCAGGTATGACTCTTGCCATTGAGCCAATGATAAATCTTGGAACTCACGAAGTTGAATGGCTCGATGATGACTGGACAGTGGTAGCAGCGGACGGACTTCCGTCGGCACACTATGAAAACACGATCCTGGTGACAACAGGTGAACCGGAAATATTAACTCTTGGAAGATTGTGATCGTTATTTGATTTAGGAGGATTTTAATGTCAAAGGCAGATGTAATTGAATTGGAAGGAACTGTAGTTGAGAAGTTACCCAATGCAATGTTTAGGGTTAAGCTTGAGAATGATCATGAAGTTCTTGCTCACATAAGCGGTAAGCTCCGTATGAACTTCATCAAGATATTGCCCGGTGATAAGGTTACCCTGGAGATGTCTCCTTACGATCTTTCCAAGGGAAGGATAATCTGGAGAGATAAATAATATCCGGTAAAAATAATTATTGATATTCAACACACGCTGTGTTAGAATATATAGCAGTCTCGTCTGTGAGGCCGTATTAACTGTTAAATCGGCTAAAAGGAAAGGAGGGTCTAAAGTGAAGGTTAGATCATCAGTAAAACCGATTTGCGAAAAGTGCAAAATCATCAAGAGAAAGGGTAAGATCCGTGTGATCTGCGAGAACCCTAAGCATAAGCAGCGTCAGGGCTGATCATGTTTTAAACTCGCAAAAGCGGCTGAAAAAAGCATTGTCTGCCGTCATCAGACGATGCAAACGATAGATAACCTGAAACAGTAATTCGTTATGGATTTACCGCGGGTCATCTACGATTGATACCTGCACTGAATGTGTGGGGCACAACCAAAGAACTGATATGAGTATCTACATATTATGATCCTTTGGTCGATCCTCAGATGAGGGTCCAGTCAATTAGTAACTTATTAACAGATTTGGAGGAAACAAAAATGGCTCGTATTTCAGGTGTTGATTTACCAAGAGACAAGCGCGTAGAGATCGGTCTTACCTATGTTTACGGTATCGGAAGACCGTCAGCTACCAAGATCTTAGCTGCAGCTAAGGTTAATCCCGACACACGCTGCCGTGACCTTACCGATGAGGAGGTTAAGAGGATCAGCGAGGTAATCGAGAAGGATTATCAGGTAGAGGGTGATTTAAGACGTGAAGTTGCAATGAACATCAAGCGTCTTCAGGAAATCGGATGCTACAGGGGTATCCGTCACAGGAAGGGACTTCCCGTTCGTGGACAGAAGACCAAAACAAATGCACGTACACGTAAGGGTCCTAAGAGGACTGTTGCCGGCAAGAAGAAGTAAGACCGGAATTTTGCTTATTGTTTAGTTTTATTACATATTTAAGAAAGTAGGTTAGTTTAAATGGCAAAGAAAGTTGCAAAGAAAGTAACAAAGAAACGTGTCAAGAAAAACGTTGAACGCGGACAGGCACATATTCAGTCATCATTTAACAATACTATCGTTACCATAACAGATGCTGAAGGTAATGCTCTTTCATGGGCAAGTGCCGGTGGTCTGGGATTTAGAGGTTCAAGGAAATCTACTCCGTACGCAGCTCAGATGGCTGCCGAGACAGCTACCAAGGCTGCACTCGTACACGGCTTAAAGAGCGTTGATGTAATGGTTAAGGGTCCCGGTTCGGGACGTGAGGCTGCCATCAGGGCGCTTGCTGCAAATGGACTTGATGTACTCAGTATCAGCGATGTAACACCCGTACCTCATAACGGATGTCGTCCGCCTAAGCGCAGAAGAGTCTAGTTGTAAACGTAACAGTAATTATTGTCTGGCGTAAGGGATCCACCGCAAGCGGTTCCCCTTAGGCCCAAAGGAGGAAAGAATAGATGGCAGTCGATAGAGTTCCTGTACTTAAGAGATGCAGATCGCTCGGTTTGGAGCCTATGTATCTTGGTATTGATAAGAAGTCAAAGAGAACATTAACAAGGTCTAACAGGAAGATGAGTGAGTACGCACTTCAGCTTCGTGAGAAGCAGAAGGCTAAGTTCATCTACGGTGTACTTGAGAAGCCTTTCAGAAATTATTATAAGAAGGCTGACCGTATGAAGGGTATGACAGGTCCTAACCTGATGATCCTTCTTGAGAGAAGGCTTGATAACGTAATCTTCCGTATGGCATTTGCAAGGACCAGAAGAGAAGCAAGGCAGATAGTAGATCATAAGCAGGTTTTGGTAAACGGTAAGTGCATCAACATTCCTTCATACCTTATCAAGGCCGGTGATGTTATCGAGATCAAGGAAAAATGCAAAGGATCACAGAGATATAAGGATATTCTTGAGGTAACGGGCGGAAGGCTTGTACCTGCATGGCTCGAGGTTGATCAGGAGAATCTCAAGGGTGAGGTTAAGGCACTTCCCACTCGTGAGGAGATAGATGTTCCTGTAGACGAGATGCTTATTGTCGAGTTGTATTCAAAGTAAGACCTATTAACTTATATCCAAAAAAGGGAGGTACTTTGCAGTGTTTGATTTTGAAAGACCAGGTATTGAGATCGTTGAGATTTCAGAAGACAAGAAGTACGGTAAGTTTGTAGTAGAGCCTCTGGAGAGAGGATATGGTACAACCCTCGGTAATTCATTAAGAAGGATCATGCTTTCGTCTTTACCGGGAGCAGCAGTAAGTCAGATAAAGATAGACGGTGTTCTTCATGAGTTTTCGTCAATTCCCGGCGTTAAGGAGGATGTTGCCGAGATCATCATGAACATCAAGAGTCTTGCTATCAAGAATAACAGTTCAGGTAACGAGCCCAAGACCGCGATCATTGATTTCGAGGGCGAGGGTGTTATAACAGCAGCAGACATCCAGGTTGATCAGGATATTGAGATAATGAATCCCGAACTTCCCATTGCAACCTTAAACGGTGGTTCTGACAGTAAGCTTTATATGGAGCTTACCATCACCAAAGGCCGTGGATATCAGGGCGCTGACAAGAATAAGGGTGAGGATCTTCCGATCGGAGTTATCGCTGTTGATTCCATTTATACACCCGTTGAACGTGTAAACCTTACGGTTGAGAATACCCGTGTCGGACAGATAACCGATTACGACAAGTTATCACTTGACGTATTTACAAACGGTACTCTGGCACCCGATGAGGCAGTAAGTCTCGCAGCCAAGGTATTAAGCGAGCATTTATCACTCTTCATCGACCTTTCCGAGGTTGCTGCATCTGCGGATGTTATGGCAGACAAGGAGACCGATGATAAGGATAAGGTGCTTGATATGAACATCGATG
>JBGUQP010000126.1:0-2756 GCA_045131145.1 Lachnospiraceae bacterium
TAAAACAGAAGAAGGCAGGGCAATGCTTAAGGAAGAAGAAGGTGACAGCCATCATGGGGGATGCGGCAATTGTGAGGAGCACCGATCTGCGTAGCAGATTCTGAAGCGGTGCGACGAGATGCCGCCGAACGGATGTGAGGGGGCGCTACATTATGGAGGAAAAAAAGATGGAAATAGACGTTTTAAAGAGGGTTCCCATTAAGGAACAGGAACCGAAGGTAAGGGCAAAAAACTTCGAAGAGGTGTGCCTTGGTTATGATAAAGAAGAGGCTATGGGTGAGGCTTCAAGATGCCTTAATTGTAAGAATGCCCAGTGTGTAAAGGGATGTCCCGTTGCCATTGATATACCTGCATTTGTTCATGAGGTTAAAGAAGGCAACTTCGCGCAGGCCAGCAGGATCATAAGTGATGCTTCATCACTTCCGGCAGTATGCGGACGTGTATGTCCCCAGGAGAGTCAGTGTGAGGGAAAGTGTATAAGAGGTATAAAGGGTGAGCCTGTTTCCATAGGTAAGCTCGAGCGCTTCGTTGCCGACTGGGCAAGGGAGAACGGAATAAAGCCGGAAGGCCCTAAGGAGAAGAAGGGTAAGAAGGTGGCAGTAATAGGTTCGGGCCCCGCTGGACTTACATGTGCGGGTGAGCTTGCCAAGATGGGCTATGATGTTACAATATTTGAAGCCCTTCATGAGGCAGGTGGAGTGCTGGTATACGGTATTCCCGAATTCCGTCTTCCCAAGCAGAAGGTGGTTGCGGCAGAGATCGAAAATGTAAAGGCTTTAGGAGTTAAGATAGAGACTAACGTTATCATAGGTAAGTCCGTAACAATAGATGAGCTTATGGAAGAAGAGGGCTATGATGCAGTATTTATAGGCTCAGGTGCCGGCCTTCCCAAGTTTATGGGAATTCCCGGCGAGACTGCAAACGGTGTGTTCTCGGCCAATGAATATCTTACAAGAAGCAACCTTATGAAGGCCTTTGATGAAAATTATGACACCCCCATCAAGCCCGGAAAGAAGGTGGCTGTAGTTGGCGGAGGAAATGTTGCAATGGATGCCGCTAGAACAGCTCTTCGCCTTGGTGCGGATGTTACAATCGTTTACAGACGTTCGGAAGAAGAGCTTCCGGCAAGGGTTGAGGAAGTTCATCATGCCAAGGAAGAGGGTATAAAGTTCAACCTTCTTACCAATCCTACCGAAATACTTGTCGATGAGAGCGGCTGGGTCAAGGGCATGAAGTGTGTGAAGATGGAACTTGGTGAACCCGATGAATCAGGCAGACGTTCACCCGTTGTTATTGAAGGGTCGGAATTTGAGATGGAGCTTGATACCGTGATCATGTCGCTCGGAACATCACCCAATCCGCTTATATCTTCAACGACTAAGGGTCTTGAAGTAAATAAACGTAAGTGTATAGTAGCTGAGGAGGAATTCGGCAAGACCAGCAAGGAAGGCGTGTATGCAGGCGGTGATGCTGTAACAGGGGCAGCGACGGTAATTCTTGCTATGGGTGCAGGTAAGGCTGCGGCAAAAGGAATAGATGAATATCTTAAGGATGCGTAAATATGTTTGAAAAGGCATCAGACAGGGCTGAAAATTACAGATCGGGAGCTTATTCCCTTCTGGTTATCGGTATTATCGGGCTCGTTTTTATGATCCTGTGCGTAATGGGTGTGATACCCATTAATCTTCCGGGTTCATCAAAGATAGTATCCGGTATAGTGATGACCCTCGTATTTCTTATCTTTCTGGCTGTCGGTGTAAAGTCACTCGATGATGCGAGAAAGTATGCAGACCAGGCTGACAGGGAAGAGAGGCTGACAAAGGAGATACATGACTGGTTTACGGGGAACTATTCAAGGGATACGATAGACCGGGCAGTCTTTTGGGAAGGCGATGATGACCGTGGTATCGAGGCGGACTATTTTAAACGTTATCAGTACATTAAGCAGGTCATAGAGGATAAGTATGAATACCTTGCTCCGGACTATGCCGAGAAGATGATAGAAGATCTGTACAATGAGATTTATGAAGCATAAAAAAGTGACACATTAGCTCTTTCTAATGTGTCATTTTATTGTAGGAGGAGTAGATAGTGAATGAAAAAATAAGCATACTAAAGGCAAATATAGAAAAACGCATAGTGGGTAAGGGTGAGCTTACAGACAGGCTGATAATAGCTTTGCTGGCAGAAGGTCATGTCCTTATCGAAGATGTACCGGGTATGGGTAAGACAAGCCTTGCCAAAGCTCTTGCCGATTCACTGGATCTGTCTTTTTCGAGGATCCAGTGTACGCCGGACACGATGCCCGGTGATATTATTGGTGTTTCAATATACAATTCGGCAACAGGTTCTTTTGAAGTAATGCCGGGACCTGTCATGAACAATATCGTGCTGGCTGATGAGCTTAACAGGACATCACCGAAAACACAGGCAGCCCTGCTTGAAGCAATGGAGGAGAGTAAAGTTACCATAGACGGTAAGGATATGGAACTTCCCGTACCCTTTATGGTCATAGGAACCCAGAACCCGCAGGAGCAGGCGGGAACTTATCCTCTTCCGGAATCCCAGCTTGACAGGTTTATGATGAGACTTTCAGTCGGTTATCCGAGGAAGGACGATGCTGTAAAAATGGCCGGTCTGTATCTTTCTGGAGATCTTCATGAAGAAACGAAGGCAGTTCTTACGGGAGAAGATCTTTTGAAAATGCGGGAAGAGGTAAGGAATGTAAAGGTTAATGAGCATCTTATCAACTACGC
>JBGUQP010000127.1:0-2877 GCA_045131145.1 Lachnospiraceae bacterium
ATGGATATAGATGAGGATGATTACGCGAAACTCATGGAGCGTGACTTTAAAGGGTGTCCTTATTACGTTAACGGGGACGAGTATAAAGTCGTTCGCCACCAAATGTGAGGAGGAACCATTATGCGCAGCATAATTCAGGATGGTTCCGACGACTTGTCATAAGGGGGAACCGCTTGCGGGGGATGCCTTATGACTTACCTTGTGAGGAGGGATCATTTCGCGAACCGAAATCCAGCATGATCCCGAAGGACCGGCCGCCGAGCGAAGCGAGGGGGCATTACCTTATTAAGGAGGAACCATGCCTGCAACAATAGTAGATATAAAAAATCAGACCGGCTTATCGCTTGCTACCATTTCCAAGTATTTAAACGGCGGAAATGTTCTGCCGGAGAATAGGGAAAAGATAGAGGGTGCGATAAAGGACCTTCACTATGAGGTCAATGAGATCGCCAGGAGTATGGTCACCAGTAAGACGCGTACTGTCGGGATCCTTGTGCATTCCGTAAACTCACCTTTCTGCGGTCAGATACTTCATTATCTCAGTGAAGCCCTGCGGCCTAAACAGTACGGGATGCTGATCTGTGATTCGAATAATGATGTGGAACTCGAGAAGCAGAATGTGAAATACCTTCTCAGTAAGAAGGTTGACGGGATCATTGTCATACCCGTGGCTGATAATGCGGCATTTCTGAACGGGACGATCAAAAGGAATGTTCCCGTTGTTTTACTGGACAGGGCCCTTGACGGTGGGGATTTTGACTGTGTGAAGATCGATAACAGACAGGCTGTAATGAAGGCCGTTCAGGTTCTTCTTGAGAATGGTCATAAGAAGATTGCTATTATAGGTTCAAAGAGAGAATATACCGGACGGGAACGCTACGAGGGGTTCAGGCAGGCAATGCTGGAAGCAGGCATACAGGTTAGGGAGGAATATGTACGTCTGGGTGTTCATTCTCTTGCATGGGGATATGAGAATATGAAGGAACTTCTGGCGCTTAAGGATTCGCCGACGGGAGTTTTTACCGATAATTACGAGATCACACTCGGAGCCATGATGGCGGTAAACGAATCTTCCCTTAAATGCCCGGATGACATTTCACTGGTGGGTTTTGATGACCAGATCATTTTCCACCTCATCAATCCGCCCCTGTATATAGTGGAACAGCCCCTTCGGGAAATGAGTAATAAAGCAGTTGAGCTTATTCTGGGTCGTATTGACAGCGGGTCACTTGATACGCCCATGGAGATTTCGCTTGGAACTAAGCTTACGGAAGGAAAGTCAGTCAGAAGCCTGTGACTTTTATTTTTGAACAAAAATGAAACGTTTCGCCCGAACACCGAATTAAATAAGCAAGTCCATATAAATAATTCCTGTAAAAATATTTATAGTTGACGATTTTGATTTATGATGGCATAATAGCTGGTAGAGCGAAACGTTTCGCCCAATAGCAATAAACAATAAAATGAAGACAGAAGAACCGTCCCCGTGTCTTCAATGAAAGGAGAGAAAATGCTTAAAGGAATTCCGCCCATTCTGTCACCTGAATTATTGAAGGTGCTGTGTGAGATGGGACACACTGATGAGATAACGATAGCCGACGGCAATTTCCCGGGTCATTCCTTTGGAAAACCGGTGATAAGAATGGACGGGCATGGCGTCCCGGAGATACTGGATGCGATAATGCAGGTATTCCCGCTCGATACCTATCCGGATAAGGATGGGGTGATGCATGCGCCGTGTGTGCTTATGGCACTTGAACCAAATGATGTTGGGAAGCTTGAAACACCGATCTGGGATGAATATAAGGAAATTGTAGCAAAATATGATGAACGTGGAGCGGGTGCTTTTGAAGAGATCAACAAGTGGAAATTCTATGACCAGACCAGGGAGAGATCCTGTGCCGTTATCATGACAAGCGAGAAGGCATTGTATGCAAATATCATCCTGAGGAAGGGTGTTGTATAGGGAATGGGGACTTCTGCATCAGAACATATGCAAACATATGAAGCGGAAAACGCTTAAAACAGTATGGATAAAAAGGAAGGAGAAGGATCATGACAGTAGTAAAAATGAGAATGAGGGGGGCTATACTGCCCGGGAACTCAACAGTGGAATTAAAGGACTTCGAAAAGCCTGTGCCCGGATACGGACAGGTGGTCATTAAGACAAAGGCGACCACCATATGCGGCAGCGACATACGCTGTATTTACAGGGAACATACCGGCAAGGGAGCCGAAGGTTATATACCCGGGATGATAGCAGGTCATGAACCCTGCGGACTTATAGTTGAAGAAGGCGAGGGCCTTAGGCGTTTCAAGAAGGGTGACAGGGTCATCGTATATCATATTTCGGGATGCGGCGTATGTAATGATTGCCGCAGGGGCTATTACATTTCGTGCACAAGTAAATTCCGTGCTGCTTACGGATGGCAGAGAAACGGTGGTATGGGTGAATACATCCTGGCTGATGAGAAGGATCTTATCGCGCTTCCCGATGAGCTTACCTATAAGGACGGTGCCCAGGTTGCTTGCGGGTTTGGTACGGTGTATGAAGCCATAGAGAAGATAGGCGTAAGCGGTAATGATGCCGTTCTGGTTACAGGGCTGGGGCCTGTAGGACTTGCGACTCTTATGTTATGCAAGGCTCTCGGGGCCAATCAGCTTATCGGTGTTGAGATGAATGATTACAGGACTGAACTGGCTAAGAAACTGGGACTTGTCGATCACGTATTTAAGCCGGGCGATGATGCCCTTGACAAGATACTTGAGGTTACAGGCGGAAGAGGAGTTGAGAAAGCCATTGACTGTTCGGCTGCGGATCCGGGAAGGCAGCTTGCGATCAGGGCAACGCATTCATACGGTAAGATCGCATTTGTA
>JBGUQP010000128.1:0-9307 GCA_045131145.1 Lachnospiraceae bacterium
TCCGTCTCCGGATAACTGGAAACCCGGCAATCTTGTGTATGTCACACCCATATATGTACAGAAGATCCACGACTTTGAGACAAAGGAAGAAGCCGTGGAAGAGATAGTAAATAACAGGGAGATATCAAATGAAATCCATGTGATAGGGACAGTCCTTAAGGATCCAAAGTTTATCACAACAAAAAAAGGAGTCCAGTTCTGCCAGTATCCCCTGGCCATAAACAGAAAATTCACGATAAGGACGGACGATCCTTCGATAAGGACTGACTGGCCGATCGTTAAATCATACGGTGACCAGGCCCGTTCGGATAAAGCTTATCTAAGATACCAGGCAGATGTCATGATAGACGGCTTTTTGCAGGGAAGGGTAGTAAACAGAAGATGTGTATGCGGGTGCTGCGGTAATGAATATACCTGGAAAGATGCCTGCATGGAGCTTGTGCCGTATGAAAATGCCGTTGAGTATATAACAGGGCATAAGACAAGAGAAGAAATGGAAGAAGAGATGGGGTGCTCATATGAGGAGTACTGCCAGAGGCTGTTTGACCAAAAACTCAGCGAGGAGATAGATGATGAAGAATTAAGGTCTTTGGATGTAACAGGAGAAGAATGACTTGTTTTACCTTATTAAGGGCATATACTTATAGGTTTCTCATAAAATCGAAAAGGAGGAAGACAAATGGAAGGAAAAATCTATAAGGCTATCGCAAATGTCATGCAAGACATAGGTGCGGTAGGAAAGGATGCTGTTAACGGGGATGACGGATACAAATACCGCAGTATTGATGCCGTCATGAATGCTCTTAATCCCGCAATGGTAAAGAACGGGGTGATCGCTGTTCCCAAGGTCATTGAGAGCAGGCGAGAGGAAAGGGCAAAGAAAGATGGAAGCGGCCTTATATTTTCGGTGGTGAAGGTAAGCTATACCTTCTATGCAGAGGATGGCAGTTCTGTTGAGACCATAGTCATCGGGGAAGCAATGGATGATGGTGACAAATCAATGAACAAGGCCATGTCAGCGGCATACAAATATGCATGTTTCCAGACTTTCTGTATCCCCACGGGGGAGATGATCGATTCTGAAAAGGACAGCCCCAAGGCTTTGACAAAGGTTGCAAGCATTGAAGATCATAAGATCGTAAAGAAGCCCCAGAGCATAACAGATTCTGCATTTGAGAGGATATCAAAGAGCGGGCTGTTTAAGGATGATGAGGTATTCTTAATAGGATCCAAAGCCATTAAGAACAGAAAATTTAAAGAAGTAAAGGAAACCAAGGCATTTCTTGTATTCCTAAACTACTGCGCGACCGCTGAAATGAGATTTGACGACCCTAAGATGCAGGAACAGTTCCTAAGATGCAAGACACTGGCTGCCAAGGTCATGGAACCCGGGACTAAAGCAGCATAGATTCCTTCAAAACAAAAAGCACCGGGTTTCCGGTGCTTTTTGTGTAAATGGCAGAATACGCAAAGGAGGAGCGTTAAATGGCAGTATCTATAAGCAAAGCAGAGGACAAAAAGCTTAAGTTGATGGAAAGCATGGAAGAGCGGCTTAATAAACTTAAAAGCCGTATGAGTTCCCTTGGCCTTACGGATGATGACAGTGAAGATAATTTCTCATATACCCTTTCGTTTATCGATGTGGTAAGGGACAGGATAAATGAGGATTCAAAGAATGAATATGGTTTTACAAAGAATTATACCGAGAGCTCATTCTACAGCATCCTCTCAGTCATCGAATCTATGCAGGATGTCTCCTTTGTTGACGGATACTATCCGACTGTTGATCAGTTAAAGATATACAGGATAGATAAGAACATCCCAAAGTATCTGCACATGCTCCTCTTTTATGCTACGGATCCGTTTGGCAGGACAGGCGCGGTCGAAAAAGACGAAGAAGAGTATAAAAAGCTTGTCAGATACTGTAAAACCCTTACTGCTGAAGTCAGTCTTAAAATATGTTAGTTGTTTTTCTTAATTACTTCCATATATGAGTGACACTATTAAACACCGGAAAAGGAGGTAAGTATGAACAAGGTAATTTTAATGGGAAGGCTGACAAGGGATCCGGATGTTAAGTATTCATCCGGCGAGAATGCGATGGCTATAGCAAGGTACACGCTTGCGGTAGACCGCAGGATCGCAAAGAAAGGCGAAGAAAAGACTTCGGATTTCATAAGCTGTGTGGCTTTTGGAAAAAGCGGTGAGTTTGCTGAAAAGTATTTAAGAAAAGGACTCAAGATCGCTGTAACCGGCAGGATACAGACCGGAAGCTACACCAACAAGGATGGCCAGAAGATCTATACAACGGATGTTGTTGTAGAAGATCACGAATTTGCTGAATCCAAGGGAAGTTCTGAGGGGGGCAGTTCCGCAGATACTTCAGATGATGGGTTCATGCAGATCCCGGAAGGCTTAGATGAGGATCTTCCGTTCAATTAAAGACCGATTCATCAAAAAAGAGCGTCGTGGCATAGTCTGCGGCGTTCTTTTTCATGTTTCTTATTTTCCTGTATTCCGTGCATATAAAAGTATCTTGAAAATAGCGGAAAGGAGAAATGATTTATGGATGACATGGAAGAGATCGAAGTGTTGGTAAATGGCAGGGAAGAAAGATGGCCGAAAAGAGAATACCTCGATTATAAAGCATGGCAGTATGGTTTTGAGGATTATGAGGATCTTAAGGGCCATGGATATTCATTGGAAAAGACCGTTGAATGACGGTCTTTTTTTCTGAAAAAAAGGCAAGGAAACTTGCATTAAATATATGGAGGCGGGTTTTCCCGGACTAAGAGATGGAAGATATACAAAAAGAGTATGACAATAAAGCCCTTGAGAGTTTTCACAGGAATCTTATCTCGGTATTGAAAAGAAAAGGCGGTACTAAAGAGGCAGTTTCCATACTTGAATCCTTTGGACCAAAGATGACAGGCATATACAAGCTTGGAGATATTGACAGTACTGACCGGTCCTATCTTAATTTCATAAAACTCCTTTCAGAATATGGGATCCCATATGTTGAGGCGCGGTTAAACACTGACGGCACGCCGGATGAGAGTGCCTACATCCTCTATGACCTTAACGACCAGTACATGGTGGAGGAACTGCGGCTTAAGGCACTTGATCAGGCTTTAAGCTACAGATTTACGCTTGACGGAATAGAAGCTGAGGAAAGGATAGCATCAAATGACAGGATAAAGGATAAGGACCTTCTTACGATAAAGGGCCTTAACTACTATGAAAAAGAGCTCATGCTTGAAAGATGCAGGGAGATATCGGCGGGATATCTTATCCATGAGGAAGAGGGGATGGATGAGGATGGCACTGTCAAGTTTGACTTGACAGTACGTGACAGTAAGGTACTGACAGATGAAAAGCACGGCAGAGATTTATGCAGGATATATCTTCAGACTATGATATCCCTCTATGGATATAACGGGAATAAGATAGTCGATCATCTAAATGCCGAGCTTGATGTCAAGGAGATGATAGAACTTAACACTAATAACGGAAACACGGTTTATGTAGTTGGGGCAAACGAAGGACGCATAAAACACTATATCGAGATAAACCCTGATGGCTTTACCATGTTTTCTTCAACAATACGGGACGGTAAGCGTTCTGATGCATATATGCACCCGCAGGAAAGATACAGATGCCGTAAGGAAGATGATATGTATGAAGAACACCTCCTCATGGCACTAAGGAGGATCCAGTCAAAGACAGTCCTTACAAGCGCAAAAGAGTTAAGCGCTCATCTTGGGTCAAATAAGAGAAATATAGAATCCTTACAGCCTGAAGTAGGAAGGGATGAGTATATTGCTGCAACAAGAGAGAGGGAAATGGCGGATATCATAGATGAAGCCATAAGGGAAAGATGTTTTGAAGAATTGCAGGATGCCATAAATGGTGAGGATAAGTTTGAAATATATAAAGAAGAAGCATCAAGCATACTTAAATCCTGCATAAACGGGACAATACCAGATGGCTATGACCCTTCGTTAATCCTTGCCATAAACTCCATGCTTGATGAAGCCGGGCTTGATAAGAGCAATTATGAGGATGTGCCGGAAGCCATAAGCATGCATGAAGCATATACACATGAAGCAAGAATGCGGGAATTAAGCAATGACAGGGAAGAAGCAAGGTAGATATGGTATCTGAAACCGTTAAAGAAAAGAAAAAAAGAAATAGTCTGATAGGATACCTTATCGTAGGGACAATAGGATACATATATATTATCATTGTGGCCCTTCATTACCTGGCGATAAGGAACATATATAAAAGGATGCCAATGGGAGAAGCGCTTAATAACGCTTTTTCCTATGTCTTTATACATCCTTTTGAGATATTCGGGAATGTAAGCGGCAAAGATATACTTATGATAGTAATCCTTTCTGTCTTAGGGCTCTGTTTTGCCGGGATGTATTATACAACGCATCTTTTAAAGAAGCATGATAATCCGGATACCGTAAACGGTGATGCCCACTGGATGAAGCTTAAGGAATACAAGGAATACTGCATGAAGCGGTGTTCGCCGTTTGGGGAAGAGAGCATAAACGGATATGACAACGTTATCCTGTCAAAGGAAATGCGGCTTTCAATGGACGGCATAAGGTGCAAGAGAAACTGCAATACTCTTACGATAGGTGGCTCCGGTTCAGGTAAATCGAGGAATTTTGCGGCCCCCAATATCTTAAGCGCCAACTGTTGCAATATCATTACGGATCCTTCGGGGGAACTTTACAGGGATTATGCCCAGTATCTTGCAGATATGGGGTATGAAGTAAAGGTATTTAACTTAACAAACGTATACCAGGGCTGCAGATATAACCCCTTCCACTATATAGTCGAAGAGAAGGATGTCTTCATAATAACCAATACGATAATGGAAAACACCACTCCGCCGGAGCAAAAAGGCGGGGATCCCTTCTGGCCAAAAGCAGAGACTCTTCTTATTTCCGCGCTCATGCTGTATCTGTGGCATACACAGCCAAAAGAAGCGCAGACTTTTTCAAATCTTTTGTTCCTTATATCATGCGCGGAGATCGATGAGAACAACTCATCGAAGAAATCCGTGCTTGACCAGATGTTTGAAAACCTTGAAAAGGATGATCCTGAAAACCTTGCCGTAAAACAGTATAAAGGTTTTAAGCTTGGTGCCGGAAAAACTCTTAAGAGCATACTGATCTCTGTAAAGGCAAGGCTTCAGATCTTTGAGCTTTCAGATATTAAATACCTTACTTCTACCGACAACCTTGATCTTGATAAGTTTGCGGATACAAGGCAGATACTGTTTGTCATCATCCCCACTGCAGATGATACGTTCAATTTTGTTGTATCCATGCTATATACGCAGCTTTTCATGTCGCTTTACAGGTATTGTGAGACGCGTTCCTTTTATGGCTGGCAGTGTAAGATCCGAAACGGCATCACCCTTAAGGTGGAACAGGCGGCAAATAAAGATGACAGCGAGCGCGCAAAGGCAGAGATCGAGCGTTTTGTAGGTGAGATAAGAAAGGGCATCCATGTTAAGTATGATAATGACAGGCACTTATATAAGGTATTTACGACTTCGACGAATGAGCTTGTGGGCTGGAGGGGGTCTGTAAAATTAAGGGATGAGTTCATTAAGGACCTCGCAAGAATAGAGATCGAGCCGGTCGGGGAGTCATGTCCCAATCATGTAAGGCTCTTGGGGGATGAGTTTGCCAACATGAGTGCTATCCCGAATCTTGATAAAAGGCTTTCAACGGTAAGAAAATACAACATTTCGATGTTCATAATCCTTCAGGCCATAACCCAGCTTCAGAAGATGTATAAGGATGACTGGAACACCATTGCCGGTAACTGTGATGTAAAGCTATTCTTAGGTTCTTCCGATAACGAGACGATCAAATGGCTCTGTGAGACCGGCGGAAAGAAGACAACCAGGGTCCAGAACCTTAACTTTAACGGAAAACAGGGGGAAAGCTTCGGGATAAACCTGTCATCATATGACCTTATAACTCCCGATCTCCTCTCGATGATGAAGGATGATGAATGCCTTGTGCTGGTAAGGGCGGAAAGGCCTTATTACGGTGAAAAATATGATGTCATGATGCACCCTATGTATGAGTATGCAAAAACAAGACGGGGGATGTATGAGATAAAGCCGCCGGAAGAAGTAGGGGAGATCATTTCAAATATCCCCTTCCATGAACGGCTGAATCTTACAGACGGTTATGAGAATCTTGACAGGGTAAGGCAGGAGAGAAGGAAAAAGCTTTTTAAAAGTGAAAATGCCGCAGGAAAGGATGAGAGCATAAGTAACGCAGAAGCAGGAAACAAAGAAAGGGAGAGGATAAAAGAACAGAGAAAACAGCGGGAGGAAGAAGAGGATGCCATAAACCAGCAGCAGATGGATGCGGTCGCAGACATGCTCACAACTGCCGTAAAAGGAAAAAATAAAGAAAAGCTCACACCAAAAGAGATAGCGGATATGGATGATACCGCCATACAGGAAGCGATAGAGAGCAGGATAAACATAGAACCGTATCCCATGGATGAATGGGTGTATATGATGACGTGAAAAAATCCCGGTTATTTTCCGTAATTCCGTGCATTAAGATATTGTAACCGTTAATCCCGTCCTAGCGGGGGTAAAAGAAAGTGAGGAAATGAAATGATTGCAAAGTTAAATGAAGGAAAGCTTAGGTTTTTGCGCATCTTATTGCCATTAATGACGGCAGCGGCAGCTTCGGGGATGACATTTATGACCTGCTATGCCAGCGCGGATGCAAAGTCGCTTATGGAAATGGCAATAAAGATAATAGCAAAGCTTATCATAGCATCGGGGATCATGTTCTTTGTCCTTGGGCTCATAAAGTGGGCAAATGCTCATTCTGACAGTGACGGACCGGCACAGAGCAGGGCTGCGGGTATGATAATCGCAGGTATCACGCTGTTTGCTTTATCAATGATCTTAACAAATGCGGCACCCGATCTTGCGGCAAACCTGGAAACGACCATCTAGGAGTAAGGTATGTTAAGAAACAAAAAGATGCTCGCATTTATCGCCGTTGTCTTATCAGTTTCACTGCTTGGCATAAGTAGTGTCTATGCGTCTGATATAAACGGAGGCCAGAAAAAGGGGATTTTAGAGACTGTTACGGATGGCGTTACGGGTTTTGTAAAGAACAGCGCAAAGGGGCTGGCAAATTTTGGTGCCAAGTTAGGCATCGGAGCTGCAAAGACGATAGCGGAACCGATGGCTGAAGGCGTAATGGATGTCATTGATGAAAAAGTGTTTGACGGTGAAGAAAACAATGAATATCCAAAGATGATGCTAAAGATGATGGCACAGACTGCCTCGTATTCCATTACCGAGATCCGAAAGACCGGAAAGGAATTCTCACTGCTAGTGTTGTTTGCCGAAAGCACTGACCATGGTGTATATGCAGAAGATGCTCATCTAAAGAAGACATACAGCATCTTCAGCATAATCGCATCCTTTTGGCTGATAGCAGTGGCGATGGGCAATTATTTTAAGAACATCCAGCAGGGACGCGAACCTTTGGATGCGGCATTTCAGATAGTGGTGGAGATCGGTATTGTAGGTGTCCTTATAATAAACCTCCCATCAATCTTGGAGATCATTGTGAACCTGGGGCTTGAGATTTTTACTGCGGCCATAGGCATCGAGCAGCCGCCCCTTGAGCAGATAACAGATGCTCAGTGCGAAGAGATCTTAGAAACCCTTACCGGAGCAAAGACAGGACACTTTTTCTGGAACTGCCAGGCAGTGATACAGCTTATACTCCCCTTTGTCTTAAGCTTTGTTACACAGGTGGTAGCTGTTGTCATGTACCTTACGATCTGTCTTGAGATCTTCCTTACACGGTTTTTTGTACCGTTTGCCGTTACGGATATATACCAGGAGGGCTTAAGGTCCCCGGGATTCAGGTATCTTAAGAAGTTCTTTGGCAGGTATCTTCGGCTTGCAACGATCTTTATAATACTTAGGGTTGCGGACATATTGTTTAAGGACAGCATAAGCAAGTATTTTACAGGCGGCAGTGCAATAAAGATCATGATGAACATAGCACTGTGCATCGCTTCACAGGTTGCAGTGATCATGATCATGTCAAAGGCGAGCGAGATAATAAACGATTCATTGGGAGTCTGAGTATGGCTATACAGGTTGAAGCAAGCAAAGACATAAGGGAATATTCCATAAGCAACATAGGACCGTTTGATACAAGGCAGGTAGTATGTATCGGTATTTCTTTGCTCTACAGCGTTCCGATAGCAATACTCCTTCCGACAACAACGGATAATAAGATATTGATAGGGCTTATTTTAGCACTTCCCGTTGCGGCCTGCGGGTTTGTAAAGCTTGACGGCTGCTACTTTGAGACACTGATCTTAAGGCTTTTATACCTGTATATCTTAACCCCGTCGAAGCGTAAGACAGTAATTGATAATCCGTATAAAAAAGAGCTTAAAAAGATGGATGATGATGCAGAGAAGAAGATGCTTTCCCATATGTCAGGCAGAAAACGGAAAAAGTATGAAAAGATGAAACATACCGTAAAGTACAGCAGGACATACAGGGTCTACAGGTGAAGTAAATGGAAGGGTTATTCTCAAAAAAGAAAAAAACAGATCAAAGAACCACAAAGGGGATGTATTTTCTAAAAAAGGTCGCAAAGATCTACAGGCTTCCGAAAAATTCCAAGGACTCCGTTCCCATAAGGGGGATCATGGAGAATGGGATTATAGAAACAGAACCCGGCACCTTTACAAAGACATATCCCTTAAGTGATGTCAATTTCTCGATAGTACCTTATGAAGAACAGTCAAATATCTTCAAGGCACATATGGAGTTCTTAAATTCATTCGGTGAGAACATAAGATGGCAGTTCTGTTTTTATAAGCACAGCGAAGATAAGAGAAAGACTGCAAGCGAGATACGTCTTAAACCCGTAAATGACGGACTTAAGCCATACCGAAACGAGATGAACCATATTTTGGCTGAAACCTTAAAGTCTGGGAATAATTCCTACAAGATGGAGAAGATGCTTACGATAGCCATTGATGATACGGATGCGGATCATGTAGTCTCTGTCTTTAAGCATATGGATGCAAGCATATCAGAAGGGCTTAAGCGCATCTGCCATAAGGACACGGTTCCTTATACGACGTTGGATCGTATAAAGATGCTCTATCAGATATACAATCCCGGGTTTGACTACAGATTTGCCACCGGTATCTACAATGATGAGGAAGTATTTGATCTTAGGTATGTAGAAAAGAGCGGGCTTTC
>JBGUQP010000129.1:0-4809 GCA_045131145.1 Lachnospiraceae bacterium
GAATCCAAGGTTTTTGATACCCTTACGGAAAACGGACAGTTCAGTGATTTTGCCAATTCCTTTCTTGTGCTGGCAAAAAAAGAAGGAGCAGAACCGGAAGAAAAGTTACCGATATATGCCAAGTTTTCCAGTGAGAGAGCAATAAACTTAAGGACCGCAACGGTAATTTCCCAAAATAGAAACGGAACGGCCAGGGAGGTTTATAAGAGGGCGTTAAGCCCTCAGGCTAACGACCATATTGACAGCATATATGTTAATTACCTGGCTCTGTTAAAGGAATATGAGAATACGGGAGCCAGGCCGAATGTATGTACAAGACCAGACTCTGCAAGCGGTATGGCATCGGTTGACGGCGGCAATGCAAATGAAACCGAGACAGTGTATTTCGACTATTTAACCGGGCTGACCTTGGAGGAATATCTTGATGACCTGGAAGCGAAGGGTGAATATGAACGTATGCTCCTTCTGCTTAAGCAGTATGAAAAGTTCATATCATCCGTATGCCCCGATGACTTTAAGAACAGCGAAGGATTTGCCGGGCTTTTTGGTGAAGATATAGATGGAGAATATAAGTCGGGAAGGGTATCGAATCTTGACCTTATATTTACCAATATCGTATTTGACAGGTTTAAGAAGGAGAACGGGATATGGAACATTCTTGATTATGAGTGGACCTATTCCTTCCCTATACCTGATAAATTTATAATCTACAGAGCCCTGTTTTACTATCTGGAAGGTCATAAGAGATCGGCTTTTCTTAAGTACTTAAAGAGAAGGGGACTTGATCTTTATGCCGAATTCGGGATAAGCATACCGGAAAAAGAGACATTCAGGCGGCTAGAGGAACATTTCCAGCTGAGCATAATAGGGGGTGCCGCTTCGCTTACCGTAATGCATGAGCTTATGCCTACTGTATGTGCGGATGCTGTGGAAGCAGCCGGAAAGGAATTCACATATAAGAACCTGCAGAATCCCATGATCTATTACGGGACAGGATTGGGATTTACTTCGGATAAGCAGATACGTCTTTTTGCGGATGTTAAGGGACATGACGTGAGCATGGAGATCCCTGTAGAGGATGATGTGTGTGAACTGAGAGTCGATCCGACCGAGTACCCATGTCTTGTGAAGATAAAGAAACTTATGATAACGACCGGTACGGGAGTGCAGAAGAATCTGGACAGGTTCCTTACAAACGGATATATCGGAGGAGAGGATATGATCCTGTTCGATACCCATGACCCTCAGCTCCACTTTATGAAACTGCCCGAAGATACAGTGTCGCTGATACTTGGGTATGAGGTCCAAAATCTTGATGATGAAATGTTTGCATCATTGAAGGAGCTCTTTGTTAAGAATACGGAGAGCATGAAGAAGGATCCTACAGTTGTCGACAGGGTGCTTATCAAGACCGGACGAAAGGAAGCTGAGGTTATCCCTGAAGGTTTAAGATACAATAAATCCATTTGATGAAGGACGTGTATAAATATGGGACTATTTGACAGGCGGGCTCTTACGGAAGCGTATATGGATGAAATAAGGAAACAGACGGATCCTTATGGCTATTTTTGCCTGAATGAGCAGATTAAAAGAGGGGAAGGACAGGATACTGCCAATTTCCCTTTTTGTATGATAAAGGACCTTAAGACACTTGTTTATGAAGGCGCAGCCTTTGAACCGGGAGATAAGGATTATGTTTTGTTTGGAAGTGAAGGGATAATTTACGAGAAGGAAGAACTTGCTGATTCACAAACTTCCTGCGATAATGCCGATCTTATCTACTGGGATGAGGACAGGCTGTACGAAGAGAAGCGTCACGCTCCAAACTTTAAGCCCGACTGGTCGCCCGATACTCTTCTTAACTGTAATTACATAGGTGAATCCTTCCTTGTGAAGACTGATATCGCTGCCGCTGTGATCGAAGATATGAGGAGTGATCCGGGTCCCGATATGAATGAAGCGGAACTAAGGTATGAATTTCTCTTAAGAGCAGTCGAGAAGACGGATAAGGTGTATCATATAGCCCGGGTACTGACCCATATCCCTGACGAAACTGCGGATGAGGATGAAATATATGCTGAGTATACATGGCAGAATCAGTCACAGAAGTACATCCGTTTACGAAATGAATCCTTTTTAAGACGCGGCTGGAATATCAGCTATGAAAAGGTTTTTGAGAGAAAAGATAACAGTGTTATTAATAACAATGTTATCAATAACATCGTTATTAAACCGGGAAAAGATGAGCTGAGCCTCTCGGTAATAATTCCCTCTAAGGATCACAGCGATATATTGATAACCTGTCTTGAGAGTATAAAAAACAACTTTAAAAAGAGCAGCGTCAAGAAACTGGAGGTCATCGTTGTAGATAACGGCAGTTCTTCCGCGGAAGGTCTTAAGATAGAAGATTACCTAAGAGAATTAAAAAAGCATATTCCGGTAAAATACATTTACAGGGAGATGGATTTTAATTTTTCAAAAATGTGTGCACTTGGTGTAGAGGAAGCATCAAATGATTATCTCCTTTTCTTAAATGATGACATAGAACTCACGGATGATACCACACTTGAGAGGATGTATGCATATGCCCTGCTTCCCTATGTGGGAGCAGTCGGAGCCAAGCTTTATTATCCTCAGGGCAATATAATACAGCACACGGGGATAGCGGTTAGTCTTGACTGCGGTCCCACACATAAGCTGGCGACTTTTCCGGATGATAAGTCCTACTACTACGGGATAAATGTTTTTAACCGCAATGTCCTTGCCGTTACGGGAGCCTGCCTCATGGTGAGCAGGGAAAAATACTTTAAATGTGGCGGTTTTAATGATAAAATGGGAGTTGGCTACAATGATGTGGATCTGTGCGTTAAGCTTTATGAAGAGGGCTATAAAAATGTGGTCCTGAATGAATGCATCCTCTTCCATCACGAGTCTCTTTCGAGGGGCACGGATCATACGGATGATGCAAAATACGCAAGGCTCAAAGAGGAACGTCAGCTTCTTTATGATTCTCATACCTGGATAAGGGAGAAGGGTGATCCATACTATTCGGTTAATCTCATACCCGATAATCTTGATTATGCGGTAAACATTATTGCCGATCACGAGAGAAGGGGATCGAGGAGCAGCAGGGTTGATGACCCTAAGGCGGCAGCAAAGATACTTAAGCTTATAAGCAAGGATGACGGAGTTGTCCGTTACGACAAGACCGGTAACAGGATATACAAGGGGTCGAAGAGGCTTCATTTCAATATCGAGAGAACGGATTCCTTCCGTGGTATAATGAAAGAGGATGAGGATTATTGTCTCATCGAAGGATGGGCTACCCTTACAGGAAGAGATAACGCTCTTTATGATACCTTCATTGCTCTTGTTGATGATGAAGGAGAATGCATGATCTTTGACACCTTCAAGAAGAATCGTGAAGATGTGGCCGTTGTATTTGTGAATGAAAAGAACCTTTTCCTGACAGGCTTTAAGTGTAAAATACCGGTCAGTCAGCTTGCAAAGGATAAGAAATACAGGCTGGCAATGTTTAAGAAGTCAGGCCTTACCGGAATAAATTATATTAAGCTGGGAGACAGTTATGAACCCTATGGGGGACGGGATAAAGCAGGAGAATGAATATTATAAGGATCTGTATGAGAAGGAGCGCAGTAAGTGTGAGGAACTGACCGCAAGAGTGGTCGATCTGGAGGCGGCTAATGCAGATCTTACATATAAGCTTGATAAGATACGCAAGAGTAAGCTGTGGAAGAGTATATATCCCGTAAGGCTTGCTTATTCGCACATTAAAAACCTGATCACAAGGATAAAGAGATACGGGAACCTCAAAAACCTCATGGCCAAGATAAAGAGCAAGAGGATCGAGAAGGCCGCATATAAGAGTTACGGAACTTTAAGCATGCCGGATGAGGAGACCAGGAAGGCTCAGGAGAATACTAAGTTTCCTGAGGATATCAGGTTTTCGATACTGGTTCCCCTTTACAACACTCCGGATAATTTCTTAAGGCAGATGATAGATTCCGTAAGGAACCAGACCTATAAGAACTGGGAGCTCTGCCTTGCCGACGGTTCGGATGATAATAATATGGCAGTGGGTGATACATGCAGGAAGTATGCCAAAGATGATCCGAGGATCATGTATAAGAAGCTTGATGAGAACCTTGGGATCTCCGGTAATACCAATAAGTGCCTTGAGATGGCAACGGGTGATTATATAGGACTCTTTGATCATGATGACATCCTTCACCCATGTGCTCTCTATGAATACATGAAGGTGATATGCGACAGCGGGGCGGATTATATCTACTGTGATGAGACCACCTTTAAGGATGATTCCATAGATAATATGATCACCCTGCATTTTAAGCCTGATTTTGCGATCGATAATTTAAGGGCCAATAACTATATCTGTCATTTCTCGGTTTTTTCGAAGGAACTGGTTGATAAGACAGGACTTTTCAGGTCCGAATTTGACGGGTCGCAGGATCATGACCTTATCTTACGGCTTACCCATAATGCGAAGAACATAGTACATGTTCCGAAGATACTCTACTACTGGAGGTCGCATGCCGGCAGTGTGGCATCCGATATCAATGCAAAATCATACGCGATAGATGCGGCCAAGGGAGCGGTTGCCGCACACTTAAAAGACTGTGGGTTTGACGGCTTTAAGATCGAGAGTTCAAGAGCTTTTGAAACAATATTCAGGATAAGATATAAACTGCTTGCAAGGCCCCTCATATCGATACTTATTCCGAGTAAGGATCATGTAAGCGACTTAAGACGGTGCATCGATTCGATAAT
>JBGUQP010000130.1:0-3361 GCA_045131145.1 Lachnospiraceae bacterium
CCCGGTATGAGTGAGGACGAGGAGGTTCCCGATGAGCTTGAGCTCTTAAGTGATCCGGGAGGGACACCCGAAGAGCAGATAATCGAAGAGCTGTCTGTAGAAGAAGCCTTATCAAGGCTGAAGCCCGTATACAGACAGATAATCTCGATGAAGGTACTGTCGGATATGACCTTTAAGGAAATTGCCGAAGTGCTTAATATGCCGATGGGGACAGTGACATGGAACTATCAGCAGGCTGTAAAAATACTAAGGAGGTTCGGATATGAGTAAGAATTTTGAAACTGAATATAAAAAATACGCCGATAATACTGTTCCGGATCTCTGGTCAAGGATCGAAGCCGGGGTTGATGCCTATGAAGAAAGCATTAAGGATACAAAGACAGGAAAAATCGTTAATATAGAGGACTACAGTAAAAAGACAGAAACCGTAATAAAGCCTGAAAAGGTAAAGAATTATAAACCATATTTCGGAGCACTTGCCGCTGCAGCCTGCATGTTCTTAGTCGTGGTCGTGATGAAGAACGTTTTAAGTTCTTCCAATTCGGCAACAAATGCCGAGAGTGCTGCCGCACCTGCGGCAATGGATTCTGCGCCCGCAGCCATGGAAGAAGCAGCAGAGCCCATGGCGGAAGCTTCAGCCGAAGCAACAGATACATATGAAGAGGAAGCTGAAGAAGCTTATGATGAGGCCGCAGAGTATTCAGCCGATGCCTCCGCGGATGATGATAGGTCTTATGAAGCAGCAGAGGAGAGTCCTGCCCATGAGGTTTCAGAGGCAGCTCCGGCGGAAGAAGCAGCGATTACTGAAGGAGCAGCAACATATGAGCCCGATGCTTCGGATTCTTCAGTTAACGGTTCCAATGCTTTCGCTGTACAAAGTACGAAGGAGGATCGTAATAAATATAAGTCGGAAGACATGAAGCTGAATTTAGATCCGAATGAAATAAAGCTTGTATGTGAACCGGAAGATCTGACCGTAATTAAAGAAGAAGGGATGTTCAAGGCTAAGGTTACGGATCCCTTAGAGTCCGATGTGAAGAAAGGCGATGAGATCACAGTTAAAATTCATGAAGATATGTACGAATCATTGTTTGATCCACTTATTGACAGTAGAATCACTGAACTTACGCTTGTTTTACGGCCGGAAGATGACGGAACATATACACTTGTATCGACAGAAATAAAAAAATAATTTTTTTTCAAAAAAGTCCATAAAATTATTATCCTCCCTGCGTATCTATATCAGAAGCGCTTACTAAAGTAACTGAAAATGCTGATGATAAAGATATAAAGGGAGGATTTATTATGAAGAAAATGTATGTTAAGAGATTACTGGCAGGGTTAACGGTTTTAACACTTCTTTCGGGAACAGTTTCGGGATGTGGTATGAACATGAACGCGACAGCACCGGCAGCCACAACAGAATCGGCCGCGTATGATACGGAAGCAACGGCACCTGCAGATGATTCTTACAAAGATGTATATGAAGAGGAAGCACCGGCCGAAGAATATGATTCTTATAATGGCCCGACAGCCGACAATGAGAATTATGCAGCTGCAGCAGAGGAAGCCTGCAAGGCAGATACCGGATATGAAATGAACACTGATCCAGCATCAGATGCCTCATATCTTGCCGGTACTTATGACAGCAGATCATTTACACAGAGTAAGAAGGCAAACGGAAGTAATGATTCTTATCTTGATTCAATATATGACCGGTATTATGAAGAAGAACCATATTATTCGGATGAAGAATACGCCGATCTTACCGAACAGGGTTACAAGGCAGTAGTTAAGGCTCCTCTTTCAACCTTTGCGGCAGACGTTGATACGGCATCTTATTCAAATTTGAGAAGACTCATTGCTGACGGATATTCGGTTTATAACCTCCCGCAGAATTCGGTAAGGATCGAAGAACTGATAAACTACTTTAATTATGATTATGATGAGCCTAAGGGAAGCGACCCTTTCTCGGTCAATACCACACTTTCTTCCTGCCCCTGGAATAAGGACGCAATGCTCCTTTCTCTCGGGCTTAAGACAGAAGATATCGATTTTTCCGATACACCGGATTCCAACCTTGTATTCTTAATAGATGTTTCGGGATCAATGGCCGATGATGACAAGCTGCCCCTTCTTCAGGAAGCCTTCTGTATGCTTGTTGACGAGCTCTCCGATAAGGACAGGGTCAGCATAGTCACATATGCTAACGGTGTTAATACTGTATTAAGCGGTGAGAAGGGTTCAAACACAAGAACGATAAAGAGAGCAATAAATCACCTGTTCGCAGGCGGCGGTACCAACGGAGGAGAAGGCATACAGACAGCTTATAAGCTTGCCGAGAAGAACTTTATAAAGGGTGGAAACAACAGGGTCATACTTGCTACGGACGGTGATCTCAATATAGGTCTTACATCTGTTGATGAGCTCGAAAACCTCATCAGCAAAAAGAAAGAGTCAGGGGTATTTCTGTCGGTACTGGGTTTCGGAAGCGGAAACCTTAAGGACAACAGGATGGAAACCCTGGCCGATAAGGGAAACGGCAATTACTCATACATAGATTCGGTCAGGGAAGCCAAGAAGGTAATGGTTGATGAATTAAGTTCCAATCTTCTTACCGTATGCAAGGATGTCAAGCTCCAGGTGGAATTTAATCCCGAAGTTATAATGGGTTACAGGCTCCTGGGTTATTCGGACCGTGTAATGAAGAATAAAGACTTTAACGATGATAAAAAGGATGGCGGAGAGATAGGTGCAGGCCATGAGGTTACGGCATTATACGAACTTATACCTGTAAATTACGAAACGATATGCTTCGGCGGGGATGATGTGGATGTGGACTCACTTAAGTATGCCGATGAATTCAGAAGGGCAGGCGGAAAGGAGATCAGGAGGAATACCTCTTATACTCAGGATCCTTTTTCATCGGACGCCGAGATACTTACACTCAGCATAAGGTATAAGAAGCCTTCGGAAAACAAGAGCAGTCTCCTTACTTATCCGGTAACAATGGATGAGTACACTTACTCACCTTCGGATGACTTCCTTTTCCAGAGTGCTGTGGCTGAATTCGGTCTGATAGCTTCCAATTCAGCTCACAAGGGTGATGCAGATATTGATAACGTGCTCGACCGTCTTGAGAGTATCCGCCTGAATGACGAATACAAGGCTGAGTTCCTTGATCTTGTAAAAGAAGCAAGATAGTATTATAAATTAACTGTACCTAAATACCGGTAAATTCAAGCCGTAATGGAGACTATAAACAAAATATAAATAATTTTTTAAATCAGAATAAAATTCTGTTGACAAGCGGTATATGCAATGTTATAAATAATTAAACCGTTGAAGAAGAGTGAGTAGG
>JBGUQP010000131.1:0-3258 GCA_045131145.1 Lachnospiraceae bacterium
ATGGGTCCATATATCCAGCTTCTTATCCTCTATAAACGGAAGGACCGACTCATACTGCTTGGCAAGGGCTGTTGCAAAATACCAGGCTGTCATCATATTGACATAGTATTCTTCAGATCTTATCTTAGATACCAATTCCGGGTATTTTGGATCGTAATCATCATCAAGAAAATGCTCCATCAGCATCCCAACACCAAACCTTATCTTATAGGTCTCCCCGGAGGCGATCCACTCTTCTGCCTTTAACAGAAGCTCCGGACGGTGCTTCTTAAAAACCTTGGGCGACATCTGATCACAGGTTGCCCAATTGTCAACAAAAGGAAGGAACCTGTCGACTTCGGCAATACACCTTCCATAATCCTTCATTCCGGACAGAATAAATGCATGCAGCTGGTTCTCATCAAAATACTTATGTGGAATGTCATCCAGAAAGTCCTGAATATCATCCCTTTTTAGAACCTGTCCCGCATACTTCCTAAGCTGCGGCGTTCTGACTCCGATAATCGTTTCCGGTTCAACCGTCGGAATAAGCTTAGCCTGAAAATCCCTGTATTTTACATCCTGCATGTTAAACAGTTCGTTTCTTATCTCTTCAATTATCATATATTTCCTCTTAAATCCTAATCACCAAGAATCTTCACAGCATAAGAACAGACAGGTATAACCTTTGCACCGGCTTTTTCAGCCGCTTCGGTTACCTTATAAACCAGACGCTTGGCTATTCCCTTGCCTTCATGATCCGGTGAGACCTCCGTATGGTAGATCACCCATCCCTCCTCAGTCCTTTTAAAGTCACATTCACCGACCTGCTGCAGGGAATCCCCGGATTCCTGATCAACCCTGTAAGCCACACTTCTGTTATTATCCTCATCAAGCTCTATCCTGACTTCATGGGTATAAACACAGGTCAGGGCTTTGGTCGGACATTTTTCGATCGTCTGCCATATCTCCATGGTCGGGGCCTTGGTCAGGTCGATCCATGGCCGCCTGCCAAATTCGAATGTCTTAGGGCTGCCCGTTACACACCTCTTCGCATGTCTGCATTTCTCCGAATCCCAAAAGACCGCTATATCACCATACTCATATAATCTGTGCATTATGATCATCTCCTTCTGCTTAACAGCCATGCAAGTATATGAACCGCCTGAGGGAAATCCCCGGCGGTGATCATATCTTCAATCTCCTGTCCCGTATATGAATAAACATTTAAAAATTCGGTATCATCCAGTGACTGGCCCGATACCTTCCTGCAGTTTTTCGCTTCAAAGATATAAGCATAGTTATCGGCTATCGTTGCATTAGACGGAACGGTAAGAAGCTGTCTCCATTCATCTGATTCATATCCCGTTTCTTCAAGCAGCTCTCTTTTAGCAGCTGCCAGAGCATCCTCCGAGCTTACATCCTGGGAATGGCCATATTCCTTACCGTCTTTTCTCTCGATCCCTCCTGCGGGAAACTCCGTCGTTACCCTCTTGATACCCTGCCTGTATTGCCTGACACACAGGTATCTCCCCTCTGCATCCGAAGCAACGATCACCACATAATCACGGCGGCTGTAGGAATAAAAGGGTTCGAAGATGCTTCCATCCGGAAACCTGTAGGAAGATCTCCTTATATCTATCCATTCATCCTTTACTATATGTTCACAACTGACTTCCTCCCATTCGAGAGGATCCTTTATCTTATCATCTGCCATTTTTGTGCCTCTGATCACTTATTCGGACGATCATCCGTCCACCTAATGATAGATTATACACGATTATTTGTTTTTGAACATGGCAAAGTCACCTGATCTTATCGGAAGAACCCTCAAGCCTGGTTATCGCATCGGCCAGAGCAAGAAAATGATCTGACTTCATTATCGCTATGCCCTGATTTTCATCTCCGAGCACAACCAGCTGGTCACCGGAATTTATGTCAAAAAGTTTCCTGGCCTTTGCAGGGATAACTATCTGGCCTTTATCACCTACCGTTACCATTCCGAATAGATGCTTACCCTTGGGCGGTACCCCGACTCCCAGATTTTCTTCCGGTTCGTAGTTGGCAAGATCATCAAGAGATACCCCGAACACTTCGGCAAGAGTTTTGCACTTGTCAAGATCGGGCATCGTTTCACCGGACTCCCACTTGGCTACAGCCTGTCTGGTAACGCCCACCTTTTCAGCTATATCTTCCTGGGTCATCTGATTATATTTACGCATATGTATAAGATTATCACTGAACATGGTCTCTCTCCGTTTTTCTTATTATTCTTATTTTTGCTTTTTCTCTGCCCTGATCCCTAGTACTGCCCATCTGTAGCCTGGTATCCGGGATATTATCTCATACAAAATATATGGGAGGACAAAGCCCATGACAAGGCTTAGCAGATAACAGGCAGGTGCGGGCAGAAGTCCCGGCTTTGCAAGGAATCTTGCAACTCCCGAGATCCCAAGATAATGGAAGACATACAATCCGAAACTCTTCTTACTCATCCAGCTTGTGAAATCGGTGCTAAAGTCTAAAAACCTTGCCATGCCGCCAAGCATTGCCAGTGAACCAGTATATGCGCATGCTGCAAAGAGAGGCCTCCTGTTTACCGGCTTATCGGCATAATTCATTCCGTTATTAATTAAGAAATAGTAAACCGCAAAAGCCACACATAAAACGACTGCCATGACTATCAGCAAAACCGCGTATTTCTTAAGCTTCTCAATAACCTCATCATGTGAGAAAACATAGTAGCCAAGCATGAAGAAAACAAAATAGAAGCCGAACCTGTATACCGCTACGATAGGCGCATTAAGTATCTGGGCTGCCCCCCATACAGGCAAGAAGAAGAGTGTTATCATCCACAGAGGGGTCCTTGCTCCTCTTTCAAGGAGACGTCCCTTTTCAACCTTCTTTATCCACACAAGGATTATGCTGTACAGCCAGAGCAGATGTATGAACCACAAAACTCCGCTTCCCGATGCTACCATGATAAGAAAGATCACAGGCTTAGGCAAACCCATGGCAGGCAGGTCCTGAAAAGCGGTCCCCAGTGTCAGGTTTATATATCCCTGAATGAACTGGAAGGCAAAAAGACCTATGGTTGAAGGTACCAGGAGCTTTCTTGTCCTGCTCCTAATAAACTCTTTGTCTGAATGACCTTCAAGATAAATCCTTGAACTAATCCCGGCAACAAGAAAGAGTACCGGCATGAACCATGGATATACCAGATACATGAAGATATCATAATACTGAACGTTGAGGTTCGTGATCTTGCCGACTCCTCCC
>JBGUQP010000132.1:0-2268 GCA_045131145.1 Lachnospiraceae bacterium
GAACTTGGAAATGCGGTATATCAGGGTCTTTCCAATTTCTACGACGGTACCTTTACCGGAGGCACCCTTTATGAGATGGATGCAGCCAATGCCGGCGTTGGTCTTGAGATGGATAATGCGAGGTTCAAAAGTTTTACAAGGGAAGAGTATGATACCGTGTATGCCCGCCTTGTAAGCGGCGGTATCGTACCCTACAGGGCAACCGATTACGGCAACACATCAGATCTGGAACTCATAAGTACAGAAGTATATTATATGGAGCTTAAGAGAAATGAAGAATGAAGAACTTATAAGGGAGGCCTTTGAAGCAAGAAGGGCTTCATATGCGCCTTACTCGGGATTCAGGGTTGGCGCTGCACTTTACAATAAGGACGGTCGTGTAATAAGAGGCTGTAATGTTGAAAATGCATCTTACGGCCTAAGTAACTGTGCCGAGAGAACAGCAATTTTCAAGGCTGTATCAGAAGGTCTGCGTGATTTTGAGGCGATAGCCATAGTGGGTGGTATTGAAGAAGGCGATGAAACTTCCGGATTCGCTTATCCCTGCGGGGCCTGCAGGCAGGTGCTGCGTGAGTTTACCATACCTGAAACATTCAAAGTCATAATAGCAAGATCGGAAAAGGATTACGTAGAATATACATTAGATCAATTATTACCTAACAGTTTCGGGCCCGATAACATGCAATAGCTTCATCCTTAGGGGAAGCTGTCATAGCAGGTGACTAAAGAGGGTGAAAGGAGATAATATGAACATACGATTTACAAATGCAAGAATACTCACCATGGTTGAGGGAGAGGAAATATTTGAAGGTGAACTGTGGGTTGAAGGAAGTAAGATAACCTATGCCGGCAAGGCCAAGTCACAGGAGGAAGCTGAAAAGTCAGGTGTTGAGTTTGACAGGACAATTGACTGTGAGAAGAACCTGTTGATGCCGGGCTTTAAGAATGCCCATACCCATTCGGGGATGACCCTTATGAGGTCATATGCAGATAACCTTCCCCTGCAGGAATGGCTGGAAACCAAGATTTTTCCGTTAGAAGCCAAAATGAGTGATGAAGACTGTGCGCTGCTCACAAAACTTGCGGTACTTGAATATCTAACGTCCGGTATCACTGCCATAATGGATATGTATTTATCACCGGAAGCTATCGCAAAAGCATGCGAAGATACGGGGATGAGAGTAGTACAGGTTTCCGGGATAAATAAGTTCGGACCAAGCCTTGAGGTTTTCGAGGACAGGTTCTTAAAGCTCAACGGCACTCATCCGTTAAGTTCATATAAGATGGGCTTTCATGCCGAGTATACATGCGATAAAGACCTGCTTGAGAAATTATCGGATCTTGCCCACAAGTATAAACAGCCTATGTATACCCATAATTCAGAGACACTTCGTGAGGTGGAGGAGTGTAAGGAAAGGTACGGCATGACGCCTACTGTATTCCTTGATTCCCTTGGCCTGTTTGATTACGGCGGAGGCGGATATCACTGCTGTCATATGTCGGATGATGACTTTGAAGTTTTCAAGAAAAGGGGTATTTCGGCGGTTACAAACCCGGGTTCCAATACCAAGCTGGCAAGCGGGATCGCACCTGTTAAGCGTTTCCTGGATGAGGGTATCAATGTGGCGATAGGAACCGACGGACCTTCATCAAACAACTGTCTTGATATGTTCAGGGAGATGTTCCTTGTCACGGGTCTTGCCAAGCTGCGCGAGAAAGATGCATCGGTTGTCGGAGGAATGGAAGTACTTAAGATGGCAACCGTGAACGGGGCGAAGGCAATGGACCTTCCGGACTGCGATGTTCTGGCCCCCGGAAAGGAAGCGGATATCATCATGATCGACCTCAATCAGCCCAATATGCAGCCGGTAAATGATATAGCCAACAACATCGTTTACAGCGGAAGCAAGTCAAACGTTAAGATGACGATGATCCACGGAGTCATCCGTTATGAGGATGGCAGATATAATGTGGGAATGACACCCGGTGAGATATATAAGGCTGCTGCAGCAATACAGAAGAGGTTATTCTGATGGAGTATCTGTTGTTCATAATATGTACGGTCGGCCTTATTACGATCATATTTCTTGACGGAGCACGCAGGGATAAGAAGAATAAAAGCATCTACAGGCAGTTTCTTAAGGACAGCTTCGGAAGCAGGAATGAAGAATTCCTGTCGGGAGAGGCCATAGAGCATATAAGTCTGTATCATAAGTCTGTCAGGAATGAAGCTCCTGACAGGTTCTATATTGATGATATCACCTGGCA
>JBGUQP010000133.1:0-4526 GCA_045131145.1 Lachnospiraceae bacterium
CATGAATGAAAACGCCAAAGATCTGGAGCTTGTTGTTGACTTAAATCCCATGACGCCTGCAATGATGACGGGAGATATAAAAAAGCTGCATAAGATATTCAGGCATCTTCTTGAAAACGCAGTCAAGTTTACGAAAAGAGGCGGGATTTATGTGAAAATGTATACCGAGGATACGGATTACGGCGTAAATCTCACCATAGAAATGACAGATACGGGCATAGGTATGAACTCGGATGCCATAAGATCGGTCACCGAGGGAATGTACCAGGCGAATAAAAAGAGAAACCGCAGTTCCGGAGGTATCGGGCTGGGGCTTTTCATAGTATATGGATTTACACACAGGATGGGCGGCTTTGTAAAGATCGAAAGTGAGAGAAGAAACGGAACAACGGTAAGGGTTACGATCCCGCAGAAGGTAGTTGATGATAAGCCCTGTCTTAAGCTTGATGATTCGTTTGACGGTGTTGTTCTTTTCCATGTAAGACCCGATAAATATAAGGTTCCGAAGCTACGTGATTTTTACAGGAACATGGCTGCAAATCTTGCTTCAGGTATCCATGTTTCCCTGTATCCGGCAGAAACTGTCTATGAAGTGGAGCGCCTTAAGGAGAAGCTGAATGCTACCCATTTATTCATGGGCCAGGAGGAATATGAAGAGAACAGGGGTTATTTCGAACTGCTTGCGAAGGAAGAGATCACAGTCGTTGTATCGACGGAGCCCGGATTTAAGCTTCCAGAAAACAGCAGAGTAATACTTATGCCAAAACCCTTATATGCTTATCCCATAATAAAGATACTGAATGAAGGACGTGATGCAAGGGATCTTAGCTGTAATGAAAATCAGGAAAAACCTGTGTTTAAGGGAGTTAAGGCTCTTGTGGTTGATGATGAACCCATGAACCTTGTTGTCGCCACCTCTCTTTTCAGAGAGTATGAAATGATCATTGATACTGCGGGAAGCGGTAAAGAGTCAATACGTAAATTCAGGGAAAATGATTATGATCTTGTATTTATGGATCATATGATGCCGGAAATGGACGGAGTTGAAGCCATGAAGCAGATAAAAACCCTGGCAAAAGATATGAATAAAGAGACAGCGATCATTGCCCTTACCGCAAATGCCGTATCGGGTGCAAGAGAAATGTTTATCAGGGAAGGCTTCAACGGTTTTATAGCCAAGCCGATAAACACTTCTGATTTTGAACGGGTAATGCTAAGAGTACTTCCTTCAGAGAAAATAAGCTATGACGGGAGGGGTGAAAGATGAAGTTTATAAAAAAGACATTAGAAAGACTTACAGATTTCACACGCAGCTATGAAGAGCGTACCTATATAATGCTGTCGATCATAGGTGTCTCCGCGATGGTAATAGCTCTGATATTTGATATTATTGGAGGGGAAAGTATACAGGAGATAGTTACTATTGTTTGTTCCATAATAGCTATTCCCTTGTTGGTATCATTAAGTATCCGTTTTGGAAAAGTACAGACAGGATCATTTATATCCGTGAGCGTACTGGTCTTTATCATAATACCGATAACCTTCTATTTCGGCGGCGGAACAATGGGGGGAGGAGTATATTGGATCATTTTTGCGTATATGTTCATAGGGATGTCGCTTACCGGACGGTCTAGGGTTACGATGATGAGCTTACTTACGTGTGTCGGGATTATTGAATTCTGGTCGGCGTATAAGCATACGGAATGGATATATCCCCATACCATGAAAATGGGCTTTATGGATTCGCTTGTGTCGGTCATCCTGGTTGGCATATGCATGTATTTTATGCTGATGTATCAGAAGACGATCTTTGCGGAAGAGAGTAAAAGAGCCCACGAAGAAGCCAAAAGAGTAGAAGAATTAAACCGTTCCCAGAACCGGTTTTTCTCAAGCATGAGTCATGAGATCCGTACTCCCATTAACTCGATATTGGGTCTTAACGAACTGATTCTGCGGGATCAGGATGCATCGGATGATATTGTAAAGGATGCAGCAGGGATACAGGGATCCGGTAAAATGCTCCTTGCACTTATTAACGATATACTCGATTTTTCCAAGATCGAAGCGGGGAGCATGGATATAGTCCCGGTTGATTACCGTATAGGAGACATGCTTTCGGAGATCGTTAATATGCTGTGGCTGAGGGCCCATGATAAGGGACTGGGATTCGAAGTGAGCGTGGACCCTGAAGTCCCTATGGTTCTTTATGGAGATGAGGTCAGGATCAAGCAGATAATAATCAATCTGTTAAATAATGCGGTAAAGTATACAAAAAAGGGTCATGTCGGACTCCGTGTTGAGAGCAGGACGACGGATCCCGATACGGTGGAACTGATGATTTCGGTTTCAGATACCGGAATGGGTATAAAGAAGGAGGACATTCCATACCTGTTTGATGCCTTCAAGCGTGTGGATGAAGGCAAAAACCGCCATATTGAAGGTACCGGACTGGGGCTGAGCATTGTAAAACAGCTTATTGAACTGATGGATGGATCGATCACCGTAAACAGTGTTTATGGTGAAGGTTCAACATTTACAATATTGCTGAAACAGAAGGTATCGGATCATAATAGGATTGGAGAGCTTAATATCCATAACCAGCAGTTGGTAAAAAGAAATGTATATGAGAGCAGCTTTTTAGCGCCTGAAGTCAGGATACTTATAGTAGATGACAATGAAATGAATTTGGAGGTTGAGCGAAGGCTTCTTGAAGATACGGATATGGGTATCGATGTGGCGAAGAACGGAAAAGAAGCCCTGGAAATGAGCCTCAAGGCTCATTATGATGCAATCTTTATGGATCATCTGATGCCCGGTATGGACGGAATAGAGTGTCTTGAGTCCTTAAGAAACCAGACGGGTGGACTTAACAGAAATAGTCCGGTCATCGTACTGACTGCCAATGCGGGAAGCGAAAACAGGGATCTTTATAACCAGGCAGGGTTCGACGGATATCTTGTAAAGCCTGTTTCCGGAGAAGCTATGGAAGAGATGCTCATACGTCATATTCCCGGTGAAAAGATCATATTAAGGTCTGTCCTGACGGGTGACGATGAAGAGATCCATACGGCAGATAAATATTCACAGAAGCTTCCGGTTATAATTACATCCTCCAGTATGTGTGACCTTCCCGATTCAGTGATAAGAAAGCTGCATATCCCCATTATTCCTTTTGTTATAAAAACGGAAGAGGGTGTATTCAAGGACGGGGTTCATATGGATGCATATGAGCTTATAAAACATATTGCCTCAGGTAAAGAGGCATCTTCCGCACCTCCCTGTGAGGCAGATTATACGGAATTCTTTGCGGATAATCTGAGAAGAGCCCATCACCTTATCCATATAGCCATTACAACAAGCATGAGTACTGATTATAAAACCGCCTGTGAAGCGGCAAAATCATTCGATAACGTTACAGTCATAAATTCGGAGTGTCTTTCAAGCTCTACCGGTATACTGGTCCTGATCGCTTACAAGCTCATGCAGCAGGGGATGCAGTTTGAAGATATCGTATCCGAGCTGGAAGCGGTAAAGGAGCGGCTCAGGTGCAGCTTTATAATCAATACCACAGAGTACATGGCCAAGAAGGGACTTGTAAGTTCCAGGCTGCATATGATCGCAGAGGCACTGAATATCCATCCTGCATTAAGGATCAGGAATGATAAAGCGGGTATAGGAGGAGTATGGTTTGGAAGAACAAGGAGGGCTTATCGGAAATATATTAAATATGCTCTTCCGCCTGATACGATACCTGATTCCGACATTTTGTTTATCACCTATGCGGATGTGCCGACGGATATTCTCAGGTGGGTCGAAGAAGAGATCCATAAGACAGCTTATTTTGAACATGTTGTTTTTCAGCAGGCATCAGCTGCGATATCATCAAACTGCGGACCGGGTGCATTCGGTATACTTTATTTCCTCAAGTCGAATAAATCATACAATATAGCATCGTATATTGATGATATGAATATTGAAGAAGAAATACACGATGATGAGGAAGAAGACTATGAGGAACCTTCTACAGTAGAAGAGATTATGGAAGAGTACGAAGATTCTTTCATAGAACCCGAAACATATGAGGAAAAATCCGATCATGACGGATCCGGTGAAGACCTGTCAATAAAGGGTATCAGAGGGATAGATACAGAAACCGCAATAAAGAATTCAGGATCCGAAGCTGCCTTCAAGGCGGTGCTTAAGATATTCTATGACTCGATAAAGGATAAGCATGCGGAGCTGGATAATGCTTATTTATCAGGAGATTGGGAGAATTATACGATCAAGATACATGCTCTTAAGAGCTCAGCGAGGCTTGTAGGAGCCATTGAACTTGGAGACAGTGCCGAGAAACTTGAGATGGCAGGCAAAGGGGATAACATTCAATACATAAAAGAAAATCATGGATTTGTAATGGATGAGTATTTAAGTTATACTGAAATGCTTGCTCCCTTGTTTGAGCAGGCAAGCGAGGATGATGATGCAGGAAAACCCATGGCAGATGAGTTCCTTATGGAGAGTATATA
>JBGUQP010000134.1:0-9389 GCA_045131145.1 Lachnospiraceae bacterium
AAGAATCTTTATGATTGAAGCAGTAGTTTCAAATGGAGGTGAAGCTATGGAGATTACACCTATGATCGATATACCGTCATTATCGATGGCTATGTCGCAGAGCAAAGTAATGGGTGATTTCGGGGTTGCAATGCTTAGTAAGCAGCTGGACACCTTCCAGGAATTAGGTGATACCATGACCAAGGTACTGATGGAGCAGTCCGTAAACCCTGATGTCGGCGGCAACTTTGATGTGTCCGTTTAAAAGTAAATCAGGATCCGGCCGGGTGGTCGGATCCTTTTTATTTCACAAAATATCCCAGTACCTTATCCAGGAAGAAAATAACGAAGATACACAGGCCTGCTGCCAGATAGCCCGATAAGGTGATCACATGTTTTTTCTCTTCTTCCCCATCTTCCGCACTGCTTGATCGGGCCTTAAATATGGTCTTTACATGATCGATCCTTCCTTCATGGGAGCTTAACCCTATAAATGCACCTGCCGCCAGCAGGGTCGTAACAACCGATACGATAATGAGCATTCCCATCATTGTCAGCTTGGCTTCTGTCGTGGCAGCTTCCGAGGCTTCCTTGAATATATCTATACCCATCGAAGAATACAGCTTGTCCATAGCAAGTATCATCACCACGTTCCAGGTATTCACGGTCACATGAGCTATAACCGAAGCCCATATGCTCCCTGTTGCCTCCACAAGAAGGGACATTACAAACCCCAGAATAAGGGCATAGGACAGCTGGTTTAAGTTAAGATGCATGAGGCCGAAAAAGGCTCCGGTAACCGCAGCTGCGGCACACAGGAAACCTGACTTGCGAAGGCCTCCGTATATGACGCCCCTGAATGTGAACTCCTCACAGAAGGGACCTATAAAACCTACGATAAGAACCGTGATAAGGGGCGACATATCAGCCACTTCGCCTATAAGGTCAACCGCCGCGTTATCGGTAAAGAGCTGGGAGAAGACATTGACAAAGCTGATGACAGGCATGATAAGGAAGGTAAATACGATTACCAGCACGACCGTTCCTGCCTTAAGCTTCTTAAAGGGTATCCACTCCCCCAGATCATAACCGGATATAAGGAAAAACAAAAAAGAAGGAACCAGTATCAGCAGCTGTGTCAGCATAAGTGATGAAAAGGTTCCTAATTTTACTGCCTGCATATCAAGCATCGAAACCACAAGCGAAGCCGTGATATGCAGAATTACCAGTATAAGAAAGAAATTGTTAGCTCTCTTTACTTCATTCATTTTATGAGTTGCACATAAAGTTAAGAAGCTTGTCGATATCTTCGGGCTCATATGCTACCAGCTCGAGCTCCTCGATAGTTCCGTCTGAAAAGATATTGGCAAGTGAAACGTACTGTGACAACTTGGACTTAAGGTTCAGCCTGTCGCCTTCGCCTGTAACCAGCTCTACCTTACCCTTGCATGAATCAATTACTTCAAAAAACTTGTTTACGTCTTTAATCTTGGTTACTTTCATCTTCTTATTCTCCTTTCTTCTTTTAACGCCAATACTTTATACCATTTTATATGATTTGTAAAGGCTTAGAGTCTGCGTATGCTCTTATCCGTTATTTCTATCCTTCTTTCCTTATAGAGCCTGCCCACGGCCCTCTTGAATTCATTCTTGCTCATATTGAACTCGCGCTTTATCGTTTCGGGGCTTGCCTTGTCATTAAAAGGAAGGACTCCGTCAAAGTCATTTAAGACCTTCATCACCCTTTCGGCATCCTCATCCATCTGCTCGTGTGCCTTCTTGCGGATGCTCAATGTAAGCTTGCCATCCTCCTTGACTTCGGTGACTCTGGCCTTTAATACCTTACCGACCTTGATATCGCCATACATCTCCCTCGTCGGGATCAGGGCCGAATACTCGTCATCCACGGCAACGAAGGCTCCGAAGTTATCGCTTATAAGGTACACCCTGCCCTCGACCTCGTCCCCGGCCTTATAATTATGGTCCGTTGCCAGATAGTCGTATACATTCATCGTAAGGCAGAGCCTGGAACTCTTGTCTATATACAGGGCTACCAGGCATTCATCGCCCACTCTTACCTTCCCCGTCTGCTGCTTAAAGGGAAGAAGGAGGTCCTTCTCAAGACCCCAGTCCATGAAGGCGCCGATCCTGCCGACTTCCTTGACCTTTAAAAGAGCTGTCTCATTGAGGCTTATTAGGGGCCTGTTTACCGTAGCTATCGGGCGGTCCTTGCTGTCCTTATATATGAAAACCTCGATCTCACTGCCGACCCGTGTCCCTTCGGGAACCTGCTTGATGGGCAGGAGGATACGGTCCGCACCCGCATCCCTTCCTTCGGCCAGATATGCGCCGTGGTCGGCGATCTTGACTACCGTAAGTCTCTGATATTCTCCTAGTTTTATCATATATTCCTCTCACCACTACGTTCAGTCCACGGAATATTTTGCCGCAAACGGCCACCACTCCGGATTTCCGTGTCCTTCACTCTGCGTAAGATTAAGTGTATTCTTAGGTAAACCAGCGGAGTGGAATACATTTTCACCGAGAGGAAGAGTGCTCCCCGATTGGATTGAGGGGAGAGCGGTGAGTCGAGGCATGGATGCCGAGTCGAACCCGGTACTCTGACGGTTCGGGGGAAATCGTATGACACGGAGCGGACGTCCTATTGGACCAGGGTCAGTTTATCTGCCCCGCATTATATTTATTTACCAGGCTATGGATACGCTCAAAAGGATTCAGAAGATCCGAGATCGACGTATCATGATTAAGCGTATCTATGATGTAGGCGATATATTTGCTCATATCACAGCTTACGTAATAGGGCTTCTCAAGGAGCTCCGGCATCTGGTAAACAAGGTTCGTGGTAAGCACCTTATCGATAAGTCCCTCTTCATACGCCTTGTCGAAGACATCCAGTCCCTTGGTAAAGAGTCCGAAGGTTGCTGCTATAAATATCCTGTTGGCCTTACGTTTCTTAAGCTGTCTTGCCACATCCAGAACGCTCTCGCCCGATGATATCATATCATCGACAACAAGCACGTCCTTGCCCTCGACCGAGGTTCCCAGAAACTCGTGGCTTACTATGGGGTTACGGCCGTCAACTATCTGGGTGTAGTCACGTCTCTTGTAGAACATACCCATATCAAGACCCAGCATGTTGGCAAGGTATATCGCACGGCTCATACCGCCCTCATCCGGGCTTATCATCATCATATGATCCGCATCTATCTTTAAGTCCTTAACACTTCCCAGAAGTCCCTTAACGAACTGGTAAGCCGGCGTTACCGTCTCAAATCCGGAAAGGGGAATGGCGTTCTGCACCCTGGGATCGTGCGCATCGAAGGTGATTATGTTATCAACGCCCATCCTGACCATTTCCTGAAGGGCCAGTGCACAGTCGAGTGACTCTCTCGCACTTCTCTTATGCTGGCGGGATTCATATAAGAAGGGCATTATTACGGTGATCCTTCTTGCCTTGCCTCCCACTGCCGCTATGATCCTCTTAAGATCCTGATAGTGGTCATCCGGAGACATATGATTCTCATTGCCGCACAGCTTATAGGTCAGGGAGTAATTGGTTATATCGACCAGGATATACAGGTCGGTACCCCTGACCGATTCCTTGATGACACCCTTGGCTTCACCGGTACCGAAGCGGTTGATCTGGGCATCCAGTATATAGGAATCCCTCTGATAACCCGCAAAAGCCAGGGAATTCTTGTGTTCGTTCTCCCTTTCGGTCCTCCACTTGACAAGGTACTCATCAATCTTATGTCCCAGATCGATGCATCCCTCTAAGGGGATCATCCTGAGTGACCCTACGGGTATTGATTCAAGGTTACGTTTTTCTTCACGACCCGGCATTATTTCCTCACTTTCTGCTCGAAGCTCTCTTTAACTTGATCCTTAAGTCCCTGATAGCGGGCTTGATCATCCTGTATTTCCCGTAAATCCTCGAGAAGGTTCTCTCGGAGTAACGTTCCGAAATGTCCTCGATCGACAGGTTTGTCGAAATTATGGTGGGTTTCTTCCTGTTATCGCGCTCATTAATGATAAGGAAGAGCTGGCTTAACACAAAGGAATTGGTCATCTCGGTTCCCAGATCATCGATTATGAGCAGGTCGCAGTCGAAGATATCCTCATGAACACGGCTTATATCTTCATTGACATCCTGCTGCCTGAACGCATACTTAGCAAGTGTATCAAATAATTGAAATGCTGTAAAGTAGATGACCGAGTGGCCCTGCTTAAGCAGCTCATTGGCTATACAATTGGTAAGGAAGGTCTTGCCGACCCCCACATCACCGTAAAAGAGCAGGTTCTCATATGTACTGTCAAAATCACACACATATGTCTTGCAGCCCTCTATTATATTCTTCATAAGGGGCAGCTCATTATCATCGTAAACATCATAAGTCAGTGTATCGAAGTTCTCCTTCTTAAGAACACTCTCGATATTTGACTGGGCATACAGATACCTGGTTATGGCCTGCTTGAGGCAATGGCACTTGTTTCCGTCTATATAACCCGTATCCTTACAGTCTTTACAGGAGTATACCGGCTCAAGATAATCATCCGGGAAACCTCCCTCCCTAAGGAGCTCCTTCTTCCTTGCGGCTATCTCCTTAAGTTTATCCCTTAACGCACTAAAGGCACTTACATCCCCGTCGATGACCCGCCTCCCCATTTCCAGGGAGGTATCGGCCACCGAAGAATCCAGTGCCTTGTATTCCGGTATTTTTGCATACACCTCGTTTGTCCTCTGTGTAAGGAGGTGCCTGCTCCTGTTCTGTTTTTCTTCATAAGTACGCATTATCTCATCGTACTGTGAGTTGGAAATGGACATTGTCCCTCCTTAAACATTAATATGTATGCCACCGCAAGCGGTACCCCTTATGATGATCAATATATCAGTGCATCCTTTTCGAGCTGGGCATAATCGTATTTCCTCTGCGAGAAATCATTGAATGTGCCTGACTTGGCACTCTTGCCTGACGGCCTTGAAGGCTTGGCGGAAGCCTCCTTAGCATGCATGGCGTCTGCCCTTTCTATATCATCATAGGTCACAACACCGGCCTTCTTCCAGTTCTCAAGTATCCTGTCCGCATACTCGAAGCTTACCGTGTTTATACTCATGATCGTCCTGTTGCATGCTTCGCAGATGATATCGATGGAGAACCCGTAAATACTTGACCACTTGTGAACATATGATATCTCGGGCTCGATAGGATTCCTTCCCTTTATACCGAAGGCCTTGAATACTTCATACACTTCACCCGGGATATTGGTGGTCCTGCGCTTGGCTTCTTCGACCGTTGTTATCCCGGTAGCGGCCCAGCTGTCTGCCACTGCTTCTATATACTTAATGTTCTTCTTCCTGTTATTTGCACAATATTCTATCAGATACTCGATAAGGTCTGCCGAAAATCCGTAAGAATCATACATGAAAAGTATGGAAGTTATCTCATCCGGACGCAGCGTCTTACCAAGATATGCCTCGGCGATAAAGAGCAGCTGTGATATCTCGGGCTTCTCCTTAAAGCTTGCAAGCTCCTGGGGTGTGTATGACTTTTTAGCCGAGAAATCAACTATCTTGCTGCTGCTTACTAAAGCCTGCTCTATCCTTACTTCTTCGCTTGACTCTTCTTTCTTCTCATTCATATTTACAATACCTGCCCTGCGCATGTCAAGGAGCTGAATGCATGTAAGGCTGCCCGATGAATTAAAGGACAGGGATATAACCTTCTTCTTATCCCAGTACTTGAGCGCCCTTATCACATCCTTCTCGGTATAGTTAAACCTGTCCGCGATATCCGAAACGGTAAAGGGACTTCCCGACCCCATACGCCGTAACAGATACAGATATATCTTGATCTGCGCATCATTGGCTTCGCACATGTACTCATCTATGAATTTGTTGCATATAAGCGTTACATCCGAAGAATAATCCTTGCACAGAGTTACATTACCCATTACCAACACCTGCCGTAAGTTATTCCCCTTTTACTTCCCCGTGATTGGAATTATAGCACCAAAAACCGGTTAAGAAAACAAAATCTTATGCCCAGAAGAATGGACCGGAAAGTACCGTGTTCACTGTGGATAAAGGCAGTCTGTAATGTGATTTTTATTATGGTGCCGACCCAAATCCCATGATTCTTGCGGACTCGATTTCGGCTGTAACTTTTTACGTTAACCTAAAAATCCACAGGCCGGTGTGGGATAATTTTTGCATCCGGCTTGTGGATATTGTGGATAATCATTCTTTAAGGAGTTCTTCCCCTATTTTTACTACATCTCCGGCACCCATAGTTATCAACAGGTCGCCGCCCAAACTTTTTTTCCTAAGAAAATCTTCTATCTCATCAAATGTGGAAAAGTAGTAAGACTCTTTCCCTTTTTTCTTAAGTTCGTCGCACAAAAGGGCAGAACTCATGCCAAGTGTGTCCTTCTCCCTTGCCGCATATATCTCTGCAAGGACCGTCACATCCGCAAGTGTAAGCGCATCGACAAAGTCATCGAAGAAGGCCTTGGTCCTTGTATAGGTATGGGGCTGGAAAACACATACGATACGGTCATGCGGGTAATTGGCCGCTGCCGTAAGTGTTGCCCTTATCTCCGTCGGATGGTGGGCATAATCATCGATGACCGTTACCTTCCCTCCTTCAGGAGAAGATGCAGGGAAGCTGCCCTTATACTGGAAACGCCTGTCCGTTCCGCCAAAGTTACCAAGTCCGCGCTCTATCACATCGGGACTTATCCCAAGGTGCACGCCCAGTGCTATCGCAGCAAGCGCATTTCCCACGTTATGGACACCGGGTACATGAAGGCTTATCCTGTGTCCGTCCAACCTTTCGCCCGGCTGACTCTTACAGGATGTATGAAGGGTAAAGGAAGCGCATCCCTCCTTATCATACTCAATATCCGAAGCGGTATAATCGGCATCCGCACCCGGGCTAGCCGAAACCGTTACCACTTTACACTTAAGTCCTTCCGATATCTCCTCATGGTTCTCGATATCCGCATTTATTATAAGAAGGCCCGTATCCGGAAGCAGTCCGGCGAATTTCCTGAAGGAATTCCTGATGTCATTTATATCCTTGAAGAAATCAAGATGGTCCTCTTCAATATTAAGGATCACGTTGACCGTAGGGTTAAAGCTTAAGAAGCTGTTGGTATACTCGCAGGCCTCGGTAACGAAATAATCCGACCGGCCTATACGGATGTTCCCGCCTATTTCCTTAAGCATCCCGCCAACGGATATCGTCGGGTCAAGATCCGCCGAGAGCAGAATGTCGGTTATCATGGATGTGGTCGTTGTCTTGCCATGGGTTCCGGCAACCGCAACCGACACCTCGTAATTCTTCATTATCTGTCCAAGGAGCTGGGCCCTTGTGAGCATGGGAATGCCCCGCCTTACAGCTTCGGCATATTCCTCATTGTCTTCCCTGATAGCTGCCGTGTAAACAACAAGGTCTATGTCATCGCTTATATTTGCGGCGGTCTGCCCGTAATAAACCTTAATGCCCTTGTTCTCAAGTATCTGCGTAAGCTCGGAAGGTGCCCTGTCGGAACCCGATATCTTAAAGCCGCGGTCAAGCAGTATCTCTGCCAGACCGCTCATGCTTATTCCGCCTATACCTATAAAATGCACCCATATCGGAGTGTCATAATCTATACTGTACAATCTTATCTACCACCTGTTCTATATTTTGGGTGAGATTTCCTTGCCTTCCCCCCTCGGCTGAGATTTCCTTGCCTTCCCCCTTGGCTGAGATTTCCTTGCCTTCCCCCTCTGGGGGAAGGGGGACCGGCTCTGCCGGTGGATGAGGGCGCTCTCCTTGCCTTCACCCTCTCCTCTTGCCTTCCCCTCTGCTGAGATTTCCTTGCCTTCCCCCTCCGGGGGAAGGGGGACCGGCTCTGCCGGTGGATGAGGGCGCTCTCCTTGCCTTCACCCTCTCCTCTTGCCTTCCCCTCTGGGGGAAGGGGGACCGGCTCTGCCGGTGGATGAGGGCTACACCGCCGAAGAATTAAGATATTTTACCTGCTCCTCCGTCAGCACATCTATATGCTTACCAAGGAAGGCAAGCTTACGTACCGCAACATCATTGTCAACTTCCCTGGGCACATCAATTATCATCTTATCAAGCTGACCCTCATGCTCAACCAGATACTTGGCTGAAAGAGCCTGAATGGCAAAGGACATATCCATGATCTCGGCCGGATGTCCGTCGCCTGCTGCCAGGTTAACAAGACGTCCTTCCGCAAGTATATATACCCACTGGCCCGTAGGAAGCTTGTAGCCCATGATGTTCTTCCTCATCTCACGCTTCTCAACGGCATTCTCCTTAAGCCACGCCATATCTATCTCGCAGTCGAAGTGACCTGCATTACACATGATCGCTCCATCCTTCACAACCGCGAAGTCTTCCTTATCTATAACCTTATCACAGCCTGTTACCGTAATGAAGAAATCGCCGATCTTAGCTGCATCATTCATGGGCATTACGTCAAATCCGTCCATAACTGCCTCTATTGCCTTAACGGGATCAACCTCGGTGACTATGACTCTGGCTCCCAGGCCCTTGGCCCTCATTGCAACACCCTTACCGCACCAGCCGTAACCTGCGACAACAACGATCTTGCCTGCTACTATAAGATTGGTTGTACGGTTTATTCCGTCCCATACCGACTGGCCTGTACCGTAACGGTTATCGAAGAAATGCTTACAGTCCGCATTGTTTACAAGTACCATGGGGAACTTAAGCTCACCCTCCCTGTCCATGGCAAGCAGACGGAGGATACCGGTAGTTGTCTCCTCACATCCGCCGATAACGCCGGGGATAAGATGCTTAAGCTCTGTATGCATCATATGAACAAGATCTCCGCCGTCATCTATAATGATATTGGGACCGGGCTCAAGAACCGCACGTATATGGCTGTTGTACTCCTCAGGAGTCGAATCATACCATGCATGTACTTCAAGTCCCTGACTCACAAGTGCAGCAGCCACATCATCCTGAGTTGAAAGAGGATTGGAACCTGTAACATACATATCCGCTCCGCCTGCCTTAAGTACCAGACACAGATAGGCTGTCTTGGCTTCAAGGTGCACCGACAATGCAACCTTCTTACCGGCGAAGGGCTTGGTCTTTGTAAATTCCTCTTCGAGAGTCCTTAACAGATCGCAGTTTCTCTTAACCCACTCGATCTTCCGAAGGCCCGATTCCGCCAGATTTATATCTCTTATCTCACTGCTCATATATATCCTCCTGAAACTTTATTTTATTAATTTTAGTGTATACATAGTAAATTATAAATAAAAACATCTAAAAACACAAGATGTGCCACCGGGTCGGGTGTTTTTGGGCGGCGGGGCAATATTTGTTTCCTGGTTTTGTTGTGGCAGA
>JBGUQP010000135.1:0-3490 GCA_045131145.1 Lachnospiraceae bacterium
TACCAAATTCGGGCAACCCGATCTCAAAATCCTGCGTTATACTACCCTCGCAGTTGTATATTCCGGTAACGGTCACACTTGCCGTTCCCATAGCAGTATTGGCTGTATAGGAAACTGTATAATCTACGTTCTTTTCAAACGTCGTGCCAAAGCATTTTACAACAGGCTCAGGGCATACTTCATTTCCGGTGTAGTATTGTACGGGAATCGCCCGGATCACCACAGCGCCGTCACTGTTACTAAAGTTTCTTTTGGTAATAGCGGCCTGTGTACTTCCAGGTACTGCGGACAGTTCATAATTCTCTGCCCCTAATATGATCTTTCTGCTCGAATCGATCGAAACATTCTTAGCGCTTCCGACATTCTTATCTGCAAAATTACCTGAAAGGCCTTTAATTACGATGCTGTCTCCTGTGCATACGCCATCAACAGTAATCGTAAGCTTCGCCTCCGTCGTCCCGTCATAATCCTTATCAGAGGCAGAAAGCATCACAGTGGCAGGCTTCTTCCCGATCATTGCCTCAACGCAGGAAGCTTTATCATTCAGGGAAGTCTTGTACCATACATAATAGCTTCCGGCATTCGTTGCTGTGGGAGACGATAAAGTATACTGCCCATCAGCAGGCTCCGGATCGCCTTTTTTGACCACGGCATAGTAAAGCTTTCCCTTCGAAGCCTCGTCGCTTTCCGCAAGGACCTGGGAACTGCCGTTATAGACAAGCCCCTGTCTTGCTTTGACTACCGGTACCGGACAAGCCTTGACCTCCACTTTCACGGCTGCCCCGGCCTTTGCCGTTTCGGTTTCCCTGACACGGACATAATAGTATCCGGGAGTCAGCCCTAAAATGTCGGTATTCGTGCAGCGGATCGCCCCGGTAAAGCTTTCATTCGTGGAATACTCCATCGTATTTTTGACACCGCTGATCTTTCCGTCGATATTATCCCCTGTAGTGGGTGCGATCCCCGTAAGTCCCGTGGGAGCGGCCGGGCCGTTCATTTTGTTGATCCTCCAGGAAATGGACTTCTCATCTTTGGTGCCGTCTTCCCATCTGAATTTATCAGTGTCTTTCAAAGCTATCGTCACCACATATTCGCCGGGCATCGATGCTGATGCGCCTGACACGCTGAATATTTTATTATCATAATTCCCCATGCACATTTGATGGGAACCGGTATAGTTCAGTTCCTTTGTCACCTCCGGGACCGATACATATACCGGATTGACCGTAAGGATCAGATCCGCATAACCTGTTGCAGTAGAAGATTCATACTTCACGCTGATCCTGCTTGTTCCGACGGACTTAATGGTAAAATCGCAATTTCCGTCATCTTGTTGATTGCTGCCATGCACCTGAGCCACTTCCGGATGACTGCTCTCCCAGGTCCATGTCCCATTCGAGCCGGCATTTTCGCATGTGGTTATGGCCCCAAGTGTAAGACCGGGGACTTTGTCGTAACTAACTGATAGAGAAGCCCCGTGGGTAATGCGGACACCGGCATCTATTTTACTTACAAAAGTTGCCTCTACCGTGATCGATTTCGTGTTGTAATTCGTCGAGTCAACATCTGCACAAACGAAAAGCTTATCACCCGGTTCTATATTTTTCTGTATATCTCGGTTTATGGAAACCGTCACCAGACCGTTTTGGTCCACATTTGCGGCAATACCGCCATTTTCATGCGTAAATCCGTTTGTTGATACGGTACGTATAGTATTATAGGTAAGCTCACCTGCATCCCTGGGCATCTTCCCGGCCACAGAAGCAGTAAAGGTAAAGGATGTCGCCGAAAGGGGCACATCAATCTTAACGTTCGGGATATCTCCCGCATCATTTGACTTTGCTATCGAAAAAGCTTTGGTATTGTCGGACGGCAGCTTGTATTTATTCGCATTAGTTCCGGTCAATACTGCTGCAGTGGCTGTATAATTCTGACCGGCATTCACCTGCTGTCCTGCCATGCATACAGCTACCGAAGCATGATCTTCATTACTTGCAAGGTTTGACAGCGTGACAGCCGGAACCTGCGGGGATCCGTTATATATTAACGACGTATCTGCCCAATCCAGGCTGACCGTTCTCGGTTCTACCGTCAGGTTCCCGGAAATATAGGTGACATCGTAGCAGGAAGTCACTTCACCGTTGCCGCTATAAGAAATGCTGAGCGGATAGGTACCCGGAGCCGGATAGGTACCCTGGGTCGCGGCTCCCTCTGCATTTTTCCATTCGCCGCCACTCAGATATTCAAGCTTTACCGTGCCGATATGAGCGTGTTCCTCCGGAGTAACAAATCCGTTTACTACCGGAGTCAGAGTCGGAAATTCATCGCCGTAGGTAATGCTTGTATCAGGCGCCTTTACGGTCAGCGGCGCAGTTGCTATGTTGACATTGATGCACCCCGGAACGCCGGGTAACAGATCATTATCCGAAGCCGAACGATACCAGACATGATAGGATCCTGCCTCCCATGCACTGAAAGCATCTCCGTATCCATCCGTCGGAGCTTCGTTATTGAGGACATAGGTCCCGTCTGAGTTTTTCTTCAGTTCTCCGTTTCCTTCGGAAACCTGTTCGACCTTGTACTCCATCTTTGTTTCGGCTTCGCCCGGATAGACCAGCAGCCACTGTTCTTTTTCGAAGCCTTGATATCTCAGATCTACTCCTGCTGCGGGAAGCTTAGTAACCTTAGCTCTTGGCAGCGTGATCTCAAGGCTGCCGTTTTGATAAGTAATGTCATAGTTCCCTGTAACGTCTGCATCCCCTCTCTTTATCACTGCGCCGGAGGGTGTGATTGTGCCCGGGATCGTGCCGTTTGCCGGAAGGGTGACTGTTGAACGTGGGTCAGGATAAGGGGTCAGGGTCAGGGCCTTGAGCACATGCCCGCTGCAAATCCCTTTATTCGTACCCTGCTCCCAGCTTGCAGCCATTTCTTTTATAGCTTCTCCATGCTGGACGGTCTGATCATCGGCTTTTATGGTAACGGGACGCTTCCTGATATCTGCCGTCACCGAAGCCGGCTGAGAAACAAGATTATAGTTTCCTGCAGCTGCGCCGGTCAGATAATATCCCGTAAATGTCACAGTTTTGTTATCACCCGCGTCTGCACTGTCAAAGCTTGCATTTCCCGATACAATATGCACATCATCGCCATCGACCTTGCCTTCAAGATTTATGGCGGTGTCATTGATCTTCGCCACAGTGCTATCGTCGTAGATCTTGTTTGACGCTGTGAGACCGCTTATCGTGACGACTCTTTTGATTATGTTATATTCGACACTCACGGTCGCCGTGCTGCCGCTTCCCGCATCCGAAAGGGTTATGCTTGCCAGATAGGTTCCCACAGCTTCAGGTGCCGATGTCACTTTTTCGCCCCATGAGTTACCGTTCTGCTTCTGATAGTAAACAGTCGAATAACCTCCGATACCGTGATCATCGGTTACTATGGCCGGATGTTCGCTGCCGTCATAGATGATATCGTTTTCTGAAGGCGC
>JBGUQP010000136.1:0-8113 GCA_045131145.1 Lachnospiraceae bacterium
GGCTTGTATCCATAGCAGCCCTTAAGAGAAGGGGCTTCACACCCGAGTCCATCAAGATGTTCGTGGACCTTTGCGGCGTGAGCAAGAGCAATTCAAGCGTTGACTATGCCATGCTTGAGTACTGCATCCGTGAGGATTTAAAGTGCAAGAGGTCGCGTATCATGGCTGCGCTTGATCCGGTCAAGCTTATTATCGACAATTATCCGGATGATCAGGTGGAGTATTTCACGGTTGCCAATAACCTTGAGAATGAGTCGCTTGGCAGCAGGCAGGTGGCCTTCTCGAAGGAGCTTTACATTGACAGGGAAGACTTTATGATAGAACCTCCGAAGAAGTATTTCAGACTCTTCCCGGGCAATGAAGTCCGCCTGATGAATGCGTATTTTGTTAAGTGCGTAAGCTATGAAACGGATGCTGATGGCAGGGTGATGACGGTTCACTGCACATATGATCCGGAGACTAAAAACGGTGAGTGTTCCACAAGGAAGGTCAAGGGTACCATTCACTGGGTAAGTGCCGCTCATGCCGTTAAAGCCGAAGTGAGGCTGTATGAGAACCTTATAGATGAAGAGAAGGGTGTGTACAACGAGGACGGATCGCTTAACTTAAATCCCAACTCGCGTACGATCCTTAAGGAATGTTATACAGAGGACAATATTAAGGGAGCTAAGGCTTACGACAGTTTCCAGTTTGTAAGACAGGGTTATTTCTGCGTGGATGCTAAGGACAGTAAAGATGATGCTCTTGTATTCAACAGGATTGTGTCACTTAAGAGCTCTTTTAAGCTGCCGCAGCAGAATTAGGATAAAGGAGATAAAAAATGGCCAATATTCTTTCGGGACTTGCCAATTTAGGGCTTGCCGGGCTTGAAAATGCCAACTTGTACGAAAAAGAGGAAAAGAAGCCGGTCGAGAAGCCCAAGCCGGAACCGGCTCCCCCCAAGGAACATAACGAGCTTGAGTATGTATTCGGTAAGAGTCACTCATGCCCCGTTTGCTATAATGACTTCAAGGCGCCTACCGTAAGGCAGAGCAAGCTTCGCAGCAAGGGGGCGGATACGGATCTGCGTCCCAGATTTGCCGGAGTGGATCCTCTTAAGTATGATGTTATCGTATGCCCCAAGTGCGGATATGCGGCACTTGGAAGATTTTTCGATATGATCACCCCGCCGCAGGCCAAGCTTGTCAAGGAGGGGATCAGCAAGACCTTCCGCACCATCTATAACCCCAAGGAAGTATATACGTATGATGAAGCCTTTACCAATTACCAGCTTGCCCTCGGTAATGCAGTGGTTAAGAAAGGTAAGGCCAGTGAGAAGGCTTATTTATGCCTTAAGATGGCATGGCTTCTTCGCGGGAAGATGGAGGCCTGGGATTCGGGATATGAGCCCTATCAGGGTGATTCTTATTCGCAGGATGTTGAGGATATAAGACAGGATGAGCTTGAACTCTTAAACAATGCGGTGGAAGGTTTCTTAAATGCGAGACAGACGGAGACTTTCCCCATGTGCGGCATGGATGAGAGCACTCTTGATTACATAATAGCAGTATCGGCTATGAAGATCGAAAAGTATGATATAGTCAGCCAGATGCTCAATTCACTTCTAAGTAAGCCGGGCCTTAATTCGAGGATGAAGGATATGTGCCTTGACCTTAAAGAGAAACTTAAAGCAGCAGATAAGTGAGGAATGCATGATGAAGTTTGTTAATCTTAAGGATAACGGTAAGCTTGTTTCCGACGAATTTACAGATGAGTATAAGAAGGGCCGCGGATATGGATCCGTTACGATAGGCAGTGACCATCTCTTCATAAAGAAGGGACTTAAGGCTTATTGCATTTCCTACAATGATGCAGACCGTATATTCAGAAGGGTACGCAGGGTCAATGCACAGATGTGCTGCGACAACGGTGAACTGGAGCTTGAATATCTGGTTGTAAGCGCAGGTGGCAGGGAGCTTATAGAAGCTGAGCTGCCGGGGAAAAAGGCCGCAAGGATGCTCATGGATGAGCTTAAAAGCACTGCGGAAGGCGTAGAGTTTTGTGCACCATGAGAACGGAAGAGATTTTCGACATGCTGACACAAGCATATGAGGGGTATTATAATATCGACAGGGATAATTGCATGAACCCTTTCGATGCGGTGGGGTATCTTTCCAATGAGGCGAAACAGTATTTTCTTGTTAAGGCTGCCCATATTGCCTCGGTCAACTCATATGAATATGTTTACTTTAAGAAATGCCTTAAGCTTGATGATGCACTGCTTAAGGAACTCGATGAAAAAGCCTGGGAGGACGGCATTTCAAAGGTTAAACCATCGACGGATCACAAGAATACGGATGTTGCCCTTATAGTCATCGCTGACAAGGTCACGGATGAAGTTAAAGGCAGCGTTTATGAATACAAACATTCCAAGAATTATAAGTTAGGCTTATACGGTTTTTCCAACTACAGGTTGGTTGTAATAGAAGCTCCCACAGGTCTTATCCTCACAAACCGCCGGGGAAGGGATCTTACGGACTTCATTGCACATACAATAAAATAAGTGGGAAAAGGAGTGTGGTAAAATGACGGCTTTGTTCATCATTTTAGCTGCTATAGCGATCCTGATCGTAGGCTATATCACCTATGGTTCATGGCTTGCCAAGCAGTGGGGTATTGACCCTTCAAGAAAGACTCCTGCGATCGAGAAGGAGGACGGTGTTGACTATGTTGCTGCTCCGCCTGCAGTCCTTATGGGACATCATTTCTCATCAATCGCAGGTGCAGGTCCTATTAACGGACCTATCCAGGCATCTGTATTCGGATGGCTTCCCGTATTTCTGTGGTGTGTTATCGGAGGCATTTTCTTCGGCGGTTTACAGGATTTTGGTTCCCTGTTTGCTTCCATACGACACGATGGAAAATCACTGGGTGAGATCATCCATGACACAATGGGCAAGAGGGCTAAGAGGCTCTTCCTCGTATTTGCTCTTCTCGTGCTCATCCTTGTAATAGCATCGTTTGTAAACGTTGTTGCGGGTACCTTCTTCACGGAAGAGGGTGGTTTCGGAATCACCGGAAGTCCTACCAACAACCAGACGACAGCTATGATATCGCTTCTCTTCATCGTGCTTGCCATCGCCTACGGCTATGTAACAAACAAGATGAATGTTAAGACGCTTCCTGCGTCGATATGCGGTATCATCGGTATCGTGATCATTACCGTTATAGGCCTTAACTGCGGTTTCATTATGGGACGTACAGCATGGATCGTGCTTATCGGTATTTATATTGTAATAGCATCACTGGTTCCTGTATGGATCCTCTTACAGCCCCGTGATTACCTGTCAAGCTTCCTTCTTTATGCCATGATGGGTGTTGCGGTTATCGGTATCATAAGCAACGCTTTCACGGGCAATGCTAGCTTCGATATTCCCATGGTAACGGGATGGAAGACAGGCATCGGAACAATGTTCCCGGCCCTCTTCATAACGGTTGCCTGCGGTGCCTGCTCGGGCTTCCACAGCCTTATATCAACAGGTACATCGTCTAAGCAGCTTCGCAACGAGAAGGATGCCAAGCCCATAGGCTACGGTTCGATGCTTATCGAGTCGGCTCTCGGTATCGTATCACTTATCGCCGTAGGTATGGTGTTCCAGAAGTTTACCGACGGTGGCTTCGGCTCACCTTCGGCAGCTTTCGGCGGCGGTATTGCCATAATGTTCGGCCCTGAGGGTTCAGGTATCTACAATACCATTTCAGCCCTTCTTACTCTGGCTGTTTCGGTATTTGCTCTTACCTCACTGGATACAGGTACCAGGCTTTCGAGATTCATGTTTACCGAGCTCTTCTTAAACGAAGACGAGGCAACATGGAAGGATGCCAAGGGAATCCGCAAGTTATTTGCCCATCCTCTTTTCGGTACCATCTTTATGGTTGTTATAGGATGTGTGCTCGGAGGACTCAAGCTTTCCGCTATATGGGCGCTCTTCGGTGCAGCCAACCAGCTTCTTGCAGGTATCGCACTTCTTGCGGTATGCGCATGGCTGGGTGAAGTAGGCAAGAACAACAAGATGTTCTTCTTCCCGATGATCTTCATGCTCTGCGCAACACTTTCATCTTTGGTACTTACTATCTTCAAGAAGTTCGGTGCCATAGGTGCAGGCGAGGCTGAATGGGGTGATTACTTCCAGCTTGTATTTGCTATAGCAATGGCTGTTCTTGCAGTCATTCTGGTTATTGAAGGCGTTCAGACCTTTAAGAAACAGGCAGCAGATAAGGCTAAGGCATAATATTGATATTACCGACACGGGGTTGTTTATCTGCCCCGTGTCTTTTTTTCAGGTAATGTGAAGCAGGACTGATACAACAAAAGCAACACATATGAGAAGATGAAGCTGGAAACCAAATGGAAAAAGCGATAAGGAGAGTGGAAAATGCCGCCGGTTGAGAACGGAGAGAAATATTTAAAACAGATAATCTTAATAAGCAATAAAAGAGATCCGATTGAAAAAACACTTGCAGAGAAGGGATTCCATGTTACATGGTGCCCTTTTGAACTTGAACATATAATCCGGGTCAGGGATCGATCCAATGTGCTTTTTCTTTGCGTGAACGATGAGAAAGAAGAGGATCTGAACAAGATATGTCTGTATCTCAGGGATATGTGTATCGAGGAGGAGAAGGAACTGATCATTTACGGTAAAGCTTCAGGGGTTGACTTTATAAGCGCAAGGATACCGGCCCTCTTTATCAGAAAAAAGGCTTATGCTTATGCCGTGGTGTTAACTGATATTATTAATGAACTTTTGGCTGACGCCAATGAGGATGACATTGATCTTCCGGGTCTTTTGATCGTGGACGATGATACGGAATACATCGCAAAGCTGCGTCCGTATCTGGAGCCTCATTTCAGGATATATATATGCCATGAAAAATTGGATGAACTCGGTGCATTTATTTTTGTTTCAGACATTATTCTGATCAATGGAGATGAAAGTTACACATTGTTTGAACTCCTTGATTTTTTCAAGACCATCTCTGCCAGAATGAGATCATCCGGACTGAAGTTCTATTATCTTACGGAGAATGATGAAAACAGAACACGAATGAACTCGGGGAGTGAAAGGGATGCGATCACACTTTCGAAAAATGTGGATGCCGTAAAGACTGCATCCTTCATAATACATTCGTATAAAGGATGAAATAAACGAAGGGGGAAGGCATCAGCCTTCCTCCTCTTCTGTGGTAAAGTCATCAAATTCGAAATCCTCGGCGCCCTTATCTTCATCTTTTACAAGACCGACACCCTCAGCGACTTCCTTAGCCTTCTCCTTCATCTCTGCGGTGGCCTCGGATATTTTCTCCTTAAGGACCTCCTTGGTCTTTTCAGCCTTATCCTTGAGTTCTTCCGCGGTTTCTTTGATATTTTCCGTGTTGAGAGAGACATACTCGCGGTTGTCTATCTTCTCGAAAATATCGCCTGCACCGTTCTCGTCAGGATCGTATTCCGTATCCTTCTTATTGCCCAAAACATAATATACAGCCGCGCATGCTGCCGCCGCTACAGTTGTAAATGCCAAAAACTTACCGAATTTACCAGCCATTTTTTACCCCTTTCATATAAATAAATTCCACAGATATTGTACTAGAAAACGTAGGGATTGAAAAGAAAAAAAATTTAAATTATACTTTTTGATATGAAGATGATCTCAGAAAACGACAAATTATGTAAACCGATACTGCCTTTCCTGAAGTTATGTAAACCTATGATATACCTAGCGGTAATGTTTCTTTCCGTGCTGACACTTGCAGGCTGCAAGAAGGAGAAGAAGACCGAGATAGTCCTGACGACTGACTTTGAAGAGGGGGAAGTTTTCAGGATAGAGAAGATATCCTGCTACGAGCCTGAGGTCATGGTGTATCTTGTTAATTCGGAGAATCTTTATGACACGATATTCGGTGCAGACATATGGCAGATACCGATCGAGGGGACCACTCTTGAAAATAAATACAAGGACACCATTCTGGCCCGGCTGGCCCAGATAAAGGTCATGAACCTTATGGCGGCTGACCAGGATTTTAAGCTTAATGATGATGACGTGTTAAGGGTCAAGTCAGCTGCGAGGGATTATTATGCCTCCCTTAACCCTGCAGAGCGGGAAGTTATGAAGGTGGATGAGGACATCCTCTATAAAATATACTATGAGTTCGCGACGGCAGATAAGCTGTATCATGATATGACCGACAAGATAGAGCCGGAGATAAGCGATGACGAGGCAAGGATCGTCACTGTAAGGGACATTCTCATTAAAACCTACAAACCTTCCGCCTTAGGTACGGTATCCTATAACGCAGCCGAAAGGGATGAAGCCTATGAGAGGATACTTAGCATTAAAAACAGGCTTGACGAGGGGGCTGATTTTGATGTGATCGCCGAGTCGACCGAGAACGAAGATGAGCGTATAGAATACAGCTTCGGAAGGGGCGTGATGCCTGATAGTTATGAGGAGGCTGCTTTTTCCCTGGTTGTGGGTGAGATAAGCGATATTGTTGAGACCGATTACGGTTATCACATCCTTAAATGCATTACGGCATACGATCCTGAGGAAACCGACAAGAACCGTGAGATCATCATTAAGAAGAAGAAACAGGAAGCCTTCAATAAGATGTATGATGATTACCTTAAGAACATCAACTCCAACTTAAACGCCGATCTGTGGGATACGATAGCTTACGCAAAATCAGACGCAGTCAGTACCACAACCTTTTTTGATGTTTATGATACATACTTTGTCCCTGTTACAGGCGCATCTTACGGAACCAAGGTACAGAACAGATAGAAGGAACGGCATAGACAATGTTTATTAGCACTCATTTTAAGTGAGTGCTAATTTTTTCTTGACTTTTGAATCCACTGGATTTAAAATCATTATCAGAAACGGGTCACCCGAAAATGTGACACATTAGCTCTGAATGAAAGTGTCACATTTTGGGGCGGCTTGAGAGTATTATGAAAGAAGGAAGGAAAAATGGCAGTTAAGAAGGGTAATTTATCAATCAACAATGAGAATATCTTTACCATTATAAAGAAATGGGTGTATTCGGATCATGATATCTTTGTCCGCGAAATGATCTCAAACGGATGTGATGCGATCACCAAGCTTAAGAAGCTTGATATGATCGGTGAATATTCGTATCCGGATGATTTTGAGAATAAGATAAAGGTCATTGTGGATCCCGAGAAGAAGACGATGAAGTTTATCGATACCGGTATAGGTATGGACGAGGCTGAGGTTGAAGAATATATAACCCAGATAGCCTTCTCGGGCGCGGCTGACTTTATAGAGAAGTATAAGGACAAGGCTACGGATGATCAGATCATCGGTCATTTCGGACTTGGTTTCTATTCGGCATTCATGGTTGCCGATTCGGTTCACATCGACACCCTGTCATATAAGAAGGATGCAAAACCCGTGCATTGGGAGAGCGACGGAGGAACAGAGTATACGATCGAGGAAGGCGACAGGAAAGAGGTCGGTACCGAGATAACCCTCTTCCTAAACGAGGACTGTCTTGAGTTCTGTAACGAATACAGGGCCCGTGAGATAATAAAGAAGTACTGTTCATTCATGCCTGTGCCTATTTTCCTTGAGAAGGCGAATGCTCCCGAGGAATACGAGACGATCGATGCGGCCGACAAGACCGATAAGGATGTCGTTATAGAGGAGATCCACGAGGAAGCCAAGTACGAGGAGAAGGAGAAAGAGGACGGGACCAAAGAGAAGGTGGAGGTAAGCCCCGCAAAGGAGAAGCTTAAGATAGTTAAGCGCCCCGTTGCCTTAAACGATACCCATCCCCTTTGGGCCAAGCATCCCAATGACTGTACGAAAGAGGAATATCTTGACTTCTACAGGAAGGTATTCATGGATTACAAGGAGCCTCTCTTCTGGATCCATCTTAACATGGATTACCCCTTCAACTTAAAGGGTATCCTCTACTTCCCCAAGATCAACATGGAGTACGAATCGATCGAGGGAACCATTAAGCTTTACAACAACCAGGTATTTATCGCGGATAATATCAAGGAAGTCATTCCCGAGTTCCTGATGCTCCTTAAGGGTGTCATCGACTG
>JBGUQP010000137.1:0-4124 GCA_045131145.1 Lachnospiraceae bacterium
TCTGAGCTAAAGTGTCACATGCGTAAGAAAAAAACCGGCACACCGGCCTATAACCGGTGCGTTGATAAATGTGTCAGAAAGTCATCAGCCAACTGCGGCCATAGGGCGATCTCGGGGTAATGGGTGAGCTTGATGACTTCGGCATCATCACCCGGCAAAAGACTGCCTTCTGCCCCCTTGGGGAACTGCTTTTTAAGTTCCCGTATCCGCTTGATGGGGACTCCTTCAAGGCCGTCGCCGTAGAGGACCTTAACCATTGCGTATAGCTGGGTAAAGGTATAATCGTCTAATTCTTCCTCAATTTCCCTTCCGATGCCCAAGCCGTGGAGTCCGAAGGGGAAAACATAGTGAGCACACGGGATCCCCTTGTCAATGAGGGCCTGGGCCATCAGGTAGGAATTATTGACTGGCACCAGTTCATCCTCGGCAGTCTGCCATAAGAAGCAGGGCGGGGTGCCGCTGTCCACATTCTTTTCGCAGGAATAGTAATCGACTTCCTCTTTGGAAGGCGACTTTCCAAGCAGGGCTTCTCTTGATCCCTTGTGGGTATACTTACCCATGGTTATTACCGGATATGACAGGATGGCGGCATCGGGTTTACAGGATATACGGTTAAGAACCTTATCGGGATCCTTAACATCCTTAAAATGTACGGTAAGGGTAGCGCACAGATGGGCACCCGCCGAAAATCCGCAGATGAAGAGCTTCTCATTTCTGATCCCGGCATCAAGCCTGGTCCTTCTTATAAGACGGACTGCCCTTCCTATATCCTTGAGCGGCTGATCCTTGAGGGGGTAGGAGAAGGTCAGGTCCGTAGTGTAGGCAAGAACATAAGCATCATATCCCTTCTCGTAGAATTCAAGTGCAACTGGTTCACCTTCATGGGGAACACACATGTTGTAGCCGCCTCCCGGCGCTATCAGCATCACGCCCTTTCCCGCATCCTTTGCATCTTCATGCAGGTATGCCTTTATAAAGGGAGCAAAGCCGTAAGAAGCCGGATAATCATATTCATCCTTATTCCATATATCAACTTTGAATTTTCTCATGACAATCCCCCATAAAATATTATCTTTTTAGTTAAGTTGATATTATATCCATATATGCCCGAGGTCAAGAAAAAAAGGATGTGACACTTTAGCTCTGAATGGAAGTGTCACATGGAGGTTGACATAATTTTTAGACTATATTTTCCCCCCTTTTTAGGTTAAATTTGTGGGTGGTTTGTAAAACGTTTTACTAGGATAATGTATATTGTTCGGGGAATAAACTAATTGTAACCCGGCAGTTACTTTTATTTTATCTTTAAGGGAGGGAAAATATGAAACTGAAAAAAGTAACAGCACTTTTACTGAGTACCGTACTTACGATGTCGATGCTCGCAGGCTGCGGCGGCGGAGCAGCAGAGACAGCACCCGCTGATACCGGTGCGGCAGACACAACGGCTGCAGCAGAGACCGATGATGCGGACGACGCAGCAGATGACGATGCAGATGATTCTGCAGCATCAGGTGATGTTAAGGAATTCACCATGTTCATCACGATGCCCGGTTCCGAGATCAATGACGACAACGAGATCGCTCAGATGATCGCAGACAAGTGGGGCGTAAAGGTTAAAGAGACATGGCTTACAGGCCAGACCGCTTCAGAAGCAACAGGTACACTTATCGCAGGCGATGAGTATCCTGACTTTATCGATTCCGATGAAATGAATCTTCTTATCGATGCAGATGCACTTATTCCTCTTGATGACTATATCGATCAGTATCCTGAGTTCAAGGAAACATGGTTCACACCCGAAGAGTGGGAGAAGTTCCGTCAGCCCGATGGACATATCTACTGGATCAATCCTTTCGGCAACACAATGGGCGAGACCAAGCAGACAACACATAACGACGAAGCTTTCTGGATCCAGGTTCGCGTACTTGAGTGGGCAGGATATCCCAAGATCCAGACAATGGATGAGTACTTCAAGCTCCTTGAGGACTATATAGCTGAGAATCCTACAATGGATGACGGCACCGAGAACATGGCATACACCATCCTCTGCGAAGACTGGAGATACTTCTGTCTTGAGAACGCAGGCCAGTTCCTTGGTGGATATCCTAACGACGGTTCTGTAATCGTTAACAAGAAGGATATGAAGATCGAGGATTACAATACTTCGGAAGATACGATTGCATACTTCAAGAAGCTCAACGAAGAGTACAACAAGGGCTTCGTAGATCCCGAGTCATTCACTCAGACATACGATGAGTACATCGCTAAGCTTTCAACAGGCCGCGTACTTGGTATGGTTGACCAGTGGTGGGATTTCGCTTACACCGTAAATGATTCCTTCAAGCAGACCGGTCTTGATCAGAAGGGCTGCAACTATGTTCCTCTCGGCCTTACAACCAAGGCAGGCATGGAGAACAGGTGGCATACATATGACGATACCGTTAACCAGGCTTCAGGTATCGCTATCACAAAAGACTGTGAAGATCCCGATGCAGCATTCAAGTTCCTCGTAGACTGTGCAATGGATCAGGAGCTTCATGACCTCCGTTTCTGGGGTGTTAAGGGCGTTGACTATGACGTAGATGCAGACGGATTATTCTTCCGTACAGACGAGCAGAGACAGAACTGGGCAGATACTTCTTATCAGGCAGCACACAGGTGCCAGTACTCTTACTTCCCTCAGTGGCATGGAACAAGCCGCGATGGCAAGAACGCCAACAAGCCTGAGGAGCAGCCTTCTGAGTTCATGAACGATATGGCTAAGCCTCTTAAGGATTGCTTCGATGCATACGGCGTAACAACCTATCCTCAGCTGATCGGCTCGGTTGTTGAGACCAATGGTCCTTGGTTCCCGATGTACTCATACTCCAACAACTTCACAACAGAGACACCCGGTGGTGTAGCTTGGGCGAAGATGGGCGAGTGCAAGCATGAGTGGTTACCTAAGGTTGTTATGGCTAAGGACTTCGACAAGGGCTGGGATGAATACATGGAAGCATACAATGCATGTAAGCCTGAAGACTTCTTAGCAGAGATGCAGGAGATCCTTGATACATTTAAATAAGCTTCGCTAATTTAAACGTAAGATATATGCACACTGATCCGTAAGGAAAGTGTCAGCCGGCGCTGACCGGATCAGGCGCAGCAAGATACGCAAGCGTATCTTGATCAGAAAGATTATGAATAGGGCAGCAACTATGCGACTACAGGGTTGCTGCCCTTTTTATGAGAAATTTCCTTAATTAATTAACCTTCTGCACAGCAGATTTCAGATTTAATGGGAGTGTGGTTATGGCTCAAAACACGGAAAATGTAAAAAAAGACCGCAAGATATCCTGGAAGGAAGTAAAGAGACAGAAGTTCCTCATGATAGTGACTTTCTTCATGGTTGCTTACGGAGTTGTTTTCTACTACTGGCCTTTAACAGGCTGGATCATGGCCTTCCAGAATTATAAACCCAAGAAGGGTCTTCTAGGGTCTAAGTTCGTGGGTCTTGACAAGTTTAAGTTCCTTTTTGAGGACGCAGTATTTATCAAAGTCATTCGAAACACCTTTGCCATGGGTGTTATAAACCTTGTATCAACAACGATCATGGCTGTTCTTTTTGCCATCATCCTAAATGAGGTAAGGAGAGTATGGTTAAAGAAGCCAATACAGACGATCTCCTACCTGCCTCACTTTTTATCATGGATCGTTGTTACCGGTATCCTGCATGATTCTTTATCGGCAACCGGTATCATAAACGACCTTCTTCTAAGGTTCGGATTTATTAAGCAGGCTATCAACTTCTTCGCATTTCCCAAGTACTTCTGGCCCATAGTTGCCTTTGCCAACTGCTGGAAGGAAACAGGATGGAATGCCATCATCTATCTGGCAGCCATCACGGCGATCGATCCAAGCCTCTATGAGGCGGCCGCCATTGACGGAGCTGACAGGTTACAGAAGATAAGATATATAACTCTTCCCGGTATCAAGCCCACCTTCCTCATTCTTCTCCTTATGAATGTAGGTAATGTATTGAATGCCGGATTCGAAGTTCAGTACCTCTTAGGAAACGGTCTTGTACAGTCGGTATCACAGACGATCGACATCTACGTACTTAAATGGGGTATTTCCCAGAATGA
>JBGUQP010000138.1:0-2129 GCA_045131145.1 Lachnospiraceae bacterium
GGCATCCAGCCTGTCGATCTCGGCCTGGTACATGGCGATCTCGTCATCGAGTGCGGCAAGGTTAGAAGCGGCTTCCGAATACATTCCGGCCATGCGTCTGTCAGCCGCCAGCCTGCCGTTTAAGCCCACGACCCTTGAATCGGAATTGGTTTTTGCCAGTTCTGTCTTAAGCTTAAGATCTTCTTCATCATAGCTTATAAGAAGATCGCCCTTCTTAACATAGTCGCCTTCCTTTACATATATCTTACCGATCCTTGAATCCACCCTTGAGTAGTATTCCTTAACGGTATTTGAAACGATGTTGCCGTTTAGCTCGGTATATCTTGACAGGTCACCCTTTCCTACCACGGCACTTTTCACCTTAAGCCCTGTCCCCGCACTTACCGAGAAGGCACCTGCCGTTACTGCCACGATCACGATCCCACCAAGGATTGCCAGTTTCTTCTTATCCTTTAACAGTTCCATATTTCCCTCCCTATATGATAAACAAAATCGGTTCGTCGTTTACGATATCAGCTTAAACGATTTCGAAAGAAAAGTCTTAATCTGTATCTTATTAAATCCTTAACTGTTTCTTAATTATGGTATATGTCATTTCAGTAATTGGTTTATCGGTTAAAATGTGATATCATGATATATAAGTGATATTTTGCGAAAAGAATGGGAGTATAAGGTTTTAATGGATGAATCAAAGTCAAAAACAATATTAAGTATAGTTGATACCGATGAGGAAGATACAAGGCTCAGGCCGACCTTGTTTGTCTGCTACGGACACGCGATCTCGGAGTACAGGCTTGAAGGCCGCCAGAGCATGGGAAGACCCTCGGGTGATTATATCCCCGACATACCCATACATGCCCGTTTTATCTCAAGGGATCACGGATACTTTGTAACTGAGAATGATAAGACCTGTTATGTGGCTTCACAGACAACTAATCCGATAAGGTACAGGGGTACGGATACCGTACCCGATACCAGGCTGACGCTTAAGGACGGAGACGAGCTTATCATCCCCTGGACGGATAAGGACGGCAAGGATATGTCGGTGATCCTTGTCTATGCCCAGACAAGGGCAAGGATCAACTTATGGAGGGAGCTTCAGAAGGCCTCCCGTGACAGCCTCACGAATCTAAGCGACAGGGAGTCCTTTATCGCCTGGTGGAAGCAGAACAGGGAGAAGAAGGATTATTCCGAAGCAGTTCTCTTTATCCTGGATGTGGATGACTTTAAGAAGCTTAACGATACGGCCGGACACAATGCAGGCGATGTTGCTCTGTGCATTATCGCGGGTGAGCTTAAGAATGCCGTCAGGTATGAGAATCAGATATGCCGTTGGGGCGGAGACGAGTTCGTTGGGATCATACCTTCCAACAAACAGGAGGCATCGCACAGGCTCAATGATATCGGAAATGCCATATGCGAAGCAACAGCCGCTTCGGGCGTACCCGTAAGCGTGAGCATAGGTTATACGGATATACATGAAGTAAGCGACAGCGAGGATGTCGAGGCCCTTATAGGGCTTGCCGACAAGGCTTTATACCGGGTAAAGAGCACGAGGAAGAACGGAATAGCTGCCTATTCCTAAATGCCGGAGAATCATATGAATCATACGGAAGAGTCACCCGTAAGCATCCTGTATCCCGACGGGAAGAAGGTGCAGGGTGAGGCTGAGATCGTTTCGGAACACAACCTGACCGTACTTATCAATGAAAAGGCGGCATACAGGCTTGTATGCACGAAGGATAATTTAAAAGAACTTGTGGCCGGAAGGCTTAAGACTGACGGGTTTATAGAGAGTGCGGACGATATTTACAGGATCTATTTCTGTAAATATGAAAATGAGGCGAGCGTCTTCCTGAATAGGGAAATCGAATGGGAAGAAACCCTGCAGGCCGACTTAACCTGCTGTACCGGAAACAGGGTATATGCAGCGGGGAGACGGGCGGAACTTAAGAAGCTGCCCTCCCATGAGATGCACCCGGAATGGGTATTCGCCCTTACGGAAGAATTCGGTAGGGGAACGAAGCTTCATGACAGGACCGCAGGCGTTCATGTGTGCATCCTTGCAAGGGAAGGGAAAATCCTCTTTGTAAGCGAGGATATCGGAAGGCACAATGCGGTTGACAAGG
>JBGUQP010000139.1:0-2935 GCA_045131145.1 Lachnospiraceae bacterium
GCTTGCAATTACAGGGTATACAGTATATGATTGTATAATTGTATAACTTAAAAGTAGAGAGGTAGTACTAATGCCGGATAAAAGAGCACCGATAGGTGTTTTTGATTCAGGTGTCGGGGGTCTTACGGTTGCAAAAGAGATAATGCAGCAGATCCCGAACGAGAGGATCATATATTTTGGAGATACGGCCAGAGTTCCGTACGGAAGCAAGTCAAAGACAACAATAACGAAGTTTGCCAAACAGATAACCAGGTTTCTCATGACCCAGAAGGTCAAGGCTTTGGTGATCGCCTGCAATACCATGAGTGCATATGCGATCGATGAAGTTGAGAAGGATGTGGACCTCCCTGTCATAGGAGTTGTGAAGCCAGGAGCCAGGGTTGCGGTCTCACAGACCAGAAATAAAAGGATTGGAGTAATTGCAACCGAAGGTACCATCGGATCGGGAATGTATGAGAGATTTATCACTAATATAAATCCGGATATTTCGGTACTTGGCAAGGCATGTCCCCTGTTCTGTCCTCTTGTAGAGGAAGGAATGCTTGATGATCCTGTGACTGATGAGATAGCAAGAAGATATCTTAAGGATCTTATGGATAAGGATATAGATACACTTATAATGGGCTGTACCCATTATCCCCTTCTTGCACCTGCTCTTAAGAAGCTGGTTGGAGATAAGGTAAGGCTTGTAAATCCGGCCTACGAAACCGCGAGAGAACTTAAGGTTATGCTTAAGGAGAAGGATCTGTTAAACGATCTTCCTTTCGGAAATGAAGACGGTCATGAATTTTATGTCAGTGATCTGGCTGACAAATTCCGCAATTTTGCTGCCAATATTCTGGGAGATCCGGAGATCACAACGGAAAAGGTAGACATAGAAAAGTACTGATCACCTGCTAAATACTAAGGAGACTGCAATAAATGAAAAAAGATGTACTTATAAGAATATCCGGCATGCAGTCGGATATATACAAGGACGCCGACAAGGTTGAGATAATCACCAGCGGCAGCTATTATAAGAAGAATAATAAACACTACCTTATGTATGATGAGATCGGAGAAGGTCAGGATGAGGTAACAAGGAATATTGCCAGATTTGACGATGAGGAATTCCACATTTCCAAGAGCGGCTACACGAATGTCAATATGTCCTTTGAGGAAAACAAGAGAAATATTGCCAATTACATCACTCCCTACGGAAGCCTGCTTGTCGGTATCGATGCAAGCAAAGTGGATGTAATAGAAAATGGCGAAGACATCCAGGTGGATATCGCTTACTCATTAGATGTCAATTATGAACATATGGCTGACTGCAGACTTCATATGGATATTAGATCAAGAAGCGGTGAGGATGCTTTTCCCCTCACTCAGTAGGCAGGATTAAGCATACAGAACAGGAGGACTTATGAAAGTAAGAAAGGCAATAATACCGGCGGCAGGTCTGGGAACTAGATTCCTTCCGGCTACCAAGGCACAGCCCAAGGAGATGCTTGCGATAGTTGACAAGCCCACTATCCAGTACATAATCGAAGAGGCAGTTGCATCAGGTATCCAGGATATCATCATAGTTACCGGAAGGAATAAGAGGTCTATAGAGGATCATTTCGACCGGTCGATAGAACTGGAACTTGAGCTTGAAAAGAGCGGAAAACAGGAAATGCTTGAAATGGTAAGGGATATTTCCGATATGGCAAATATCCATTACATAAGGCAGAAGGAACCAAGAGGCTTAGGGCATGCCATTTTCACCGCGAGACATTTTATTGGGAATGAGCCCTTTGCTGTCCTCCTCGGTGATGATGTTGTAGTATCAAAGAAGCCCTGTTTAAGCCAGATGATAGATGTATATAATGAATATAAAACATCCGTGCTCGGGGTTCAGAAGGTAGCCCATGAAGTTGTTAATAAATACGGTATAGCGGATTGCAAGCTCATTGATGACAGGGTTTACAAGGTAAGAGATCTGGTTGAGAAGCCTGCGGTTGATGAAGCCCCATCCGATATAGCGATCCTTGGAAGATATATAATCACTCCCTCAATCTTCTCATACCTTGAGACACAGGATGCGGGAACAGGCGGAGAGATCCAGCTTACCGATGCCTTAAAGCGCATGTGCAAAGACGAGGCTATGTATGCATATGATTTTAAAGGACACAGGTATGATGTGGGAACAAAGTGCGGATTTATACAGGCCAATATTGAATTTGCCTTAAGAAATCCTGAAGTCAGGGAAGAAATGCTTGATTATATCAAGGCACTTAACGAAAATATGGATGAAATGCTTGATTATGAATAAAAACAATAAATATGGGAGGATAAACCATGGATAAAGAAAAGATACTGGCAGCCTGTGACCATACCCTGCTCCTTCAGGGATCCACCTGGGATGAGATAAAGGTTATATGCGATGATGCTATGAAATACAAAACAGCATCTATCTGTATCCCGCCCTGCTATGTTAAGGCGGCATATGAATATATGGGTGGTAAGATCCCCGTATGTACGGTCATTGGCTTCCCTAACGGTAATATGACCACTGCGACCAAGGTTTTCGAAACGGAAGATGCCCTTAAAAACGGTGCCGAAGAGATAGATATGGTGATAAACATCGGTATGCTCAAGGCGGGTGACTACGACTATGTATTAAATGAGATAAAAGAAATAAAGCAGGCCTGCGGTGACCATATATTAAAGGTCATCATTGAGACCTGCCTTTTAACCGATGATGAAAAGATCAAAATGTGTGAGCTTGTTACCAAAGCCGGCGCTGATTACATAAAGACATCTACCGGTTTCTCAACATCCGGTGCTACCTTTGATGATGTTAAGCTTTTTAAGGAACACGTGGGAGAGAATGTTAAGATAAAGGCAGCAGGCGGTATCTCATCGCTTGAAGATGCCGAGAAGTTCATGGCTCTCGGTGCCGACCGCTTAG
>JBGUQP010000140.1:0-6022 GCA_045131145.1 Lachnospiraceae bacterium
CGTATTCGCGCAGCGGGTTGACAATAAGGTCAGCGGAATCGCATATGAATTAATAGGAAAGGCTAAGGAGCTTGCAGAGTCACTCGAGACCAAGGAAGTTACTGCAGTTCTTATCGGATCTGACGTAAAGTCACTCGCAGACAATCTTGCCGAGTACGGTGCAGACAAGGTTATCGTTGTTGATGATCCCGAGCTTAAGGAATACAGGACTGAGCCTTACGCTCATGCCCTTTCATCAGTTATCAATGAATTCAAGCCTGAGATCGTTCTGGTTGGTGCAACAGCTATCGGACGTGATCTCGGCCCTACAGTTTCAGCCCGTGTTGAGACAGGTCTTACGGCTGACTGTACAGTACTTAATATAGGTGATTTTCCGCTTCAGCCCGTACCGGGTAAGGAAGACGAGCAGCTTCACGGCCAGCTCCTTATGACCCGTCCCGCATTCGGCGGTAACACTATAGCTACCATCGCATGTCCCGACAACCGTCCTCAGATGGCTACGGTTCGTCCCGGCGTTATGCAGAAGCTTGCTCCCAAGAAGGGTGCAAAGGCTGAGGTTATCGAGTACAATCCCGGCTTTACTCCCAACAACAGATATGTGACCATCAAGGAAGTTGTTAAGGCTGTATCAAACGTTAAGGATATCATGGATGCCAAGATCTTGGTATCAGGCGGACGTGGTGTCGGCTCACCCGAGAACTTCAAGATCCTTGAGGACCTCGCTGAGGCTCTTGGCGGACAGGTATCATGCTCACGTGCAGTTGTTGATGCAGGCTGGAAGCCCAAGGATATGCAGGTTGGCCAGACAGGTAAGACCGTACGTCCCAACCTCTATGTTGCAGTTGGTATCTCAGGTGCAATCCAGCACGTGGCTGGTATGGAAGAATCAGACGTTATCGTTGCCATCAACAAGGACGAGGACGCTCCTATCTTCGATGTAGCTGATTACGGTGTTGTAGGCGACCTTAACAAGATCGTTCCCAAGTTAACAGAGGAGATCAAGGCAGCCAAGGCAGCTAAGCAGGACTAAACTGTATATTTTAACAGAAATGAAGACACGGGGACGGTTCTACTGTCTTCATCAAATATCAAATATCACTTATTCTGATAGCTGATTTTGATGAAGACAGTAGAACCGTCCCCGTGTCTTCATCCTTTTTTGTGTTGACGTATACTATATTTAGGGGTATCCTATTGTTGGCGTATTATATATGGTAGAAATATGTCTTGTCATGTGGAACGAGGGCCGCATGATCTCATATGGTTTTATCAGGTATAAGGATAAGGGGAAATGAACAAATTTAAAAATATACGCATCAGAATAGGTTTGCTTCTTGTATTTTCACTGATACTTCAGATGGGGACACCTGTAAGGGCGTCAAAGGTGATATCAATAAATCCGGAAGAAGGGTCATCCGGTACTATGATCACCGTTGATACTGCTTCCGGTGATGATATCCCGTCATCGTCTTCGAATTCGTCATCGAGTTCATCATCAAGTTCATCATCAAGCTCGTCAACCGGTTCATCGTCATCAACTTCATCGTCATCAAGTTCATCGTCATCCTCGGGCTCATCGTCGAGGTCGTCATCGAGTTCATCTTCGAGCTCATCATCAGGCTCCGGCAGCTCTGCTTCACTCAGCAGGGATGAGATAATAGCGGAAGATGGGAATGACTGGCTGGCTGATTTTGAATTTGTTCCCATATCAACGGAAACAGGGGACTACATTGTCCTTACCGGATATACGGGAGGTTCGGGTACCCTTGTCATTCCGCCTTCTGTTTCGGTTGAAGGGGAAGATTACGGGATACGGCTTATAGATAATGCCGGCGGTTTTTTCAGCAACAGTGCTCTTGAATACATCGATATCAGGAACCTGGATACAAGCCAGGTTACAAATATGGAAAACATGTTCTCATCCTGTGCTAATTTGAAGAGCGTAAGCATGAGCGGGATAGATACGGGAAATGTCACGAACATGATGCATTTATTCTATAATTGTCCCCTTCTTACATACGTAGGAATGGATGGGATCGATGTGAGCATGGTAGGCAATATGACTTATATGTTCGGAGGATGCACAAGCCTTACCTATCTTGACCTTACCTGTCTCAATACTCCGAATTCAAGCAGTACCTCATACGTGACCGATATGAGCAACATGTTTTATGGCTGCGAAAACCTTACCGGAATAAACCTGAGTAACCTGGATGCATCCGGTGTCAAGTATATGACAGGGATGTTTCAGAACTGTGAAAAATTAAAGGATCTGCAGCTTGGCAGCCCGGGCACCGGAAATGTGACGGACATGTCATATATGTTTGCAGGATGCAGCGAACTTGAAAGTATTGATCTTAAAGGACTGGTCACCACAAAAGTGGGAAATATCAATTCCATGTTTGCCGGATGCGGTTCGCTGACTGTTCTTGATCTTGGTTCATTTAACCTAAAATCGTTACAACACGCCGATAATGTCTTTGAGGATTGTGACAGCCTGGTGCAGATAGAGACGCCTACCTCAGTGCCGGAAGGACTTACGATTGCTCTGCCGTCTCCGCCCTTTGCCAGGAAGGATGCGGCTACACAAAAGTATGACTATCTTCCGCGGGGAAGCGAAACCGATATAAGCTTTACGATAATACGGCAGGATAAATATGTTCCGGTTTCGGCCATAACGATCACCCCGCCTTCTCCGGAAATAGTGATAGATCAGGAAATACCCCTGTCAGCCAATGTTACTCCGGAGGATGCAACCGACAGGAATGTGACCTGGAAGAGCAGTGATCCGAGTATAGCAACGGTAGATCCCGTAACCGGAGTGGTTAAGGGTAAAAAGGTCGGAGAAGCTACCATCACGGCCACTTCAACCGGAATAGATTCAGAGGGTAAACAGATAGAAGCAACCTGCACGGTTAAGGTTGATCATGATCCCGACCATGTATCGAGGATCGTGCTTGATAAAACGGAACTTTCTCTTGAAAGGGGTGAATCCGTGCAGCTGACTGCGACCGTATACCCCGATACTGCAAAAGATAAGACCGTGATCTGGTCAAGTGACAACGAAAGGATCGTGAAAGTGGATCCGAAAACAGGCAAAGTCACCAACGTCACCGCGGGGGATGTGAGCTATACGGCTTATGTTACGGCTACGGCCAAGGATACGACCTATGGGACCATTTCAGCGACCTGTAAGGTTACCGTAAATGATATTTCGGTCAAAGATATAGCCTTTGTTGAAGATTCATACAGCATGATCGTTGATGATACACTTGAGCTTGAAGAAAATGTCCACTATATCATTACACCGGTGAATGCTTCGAATAAGAGCGTGACTTTTACAAGTTCCGATGAGGATGTGGTAAAAGTATTAAATTCTACCACAGGTCTTCTGAAGGCGAAAAAACGAGGTAAGGCAACGATCACTGTAACAACCGTGGACGGATCGAATACCGATCAATGCGAAGTAACCGTAGATGCGGTAGATGTTAAGGGTATAACCCTTGATAAATACGACCTGAAGCTGCTCTATAATGAAAAAACCGGGCAGGGTGAACAGGCAACCATTACGGCACAGATCCTGCCTGATAATGCTACTTACAAGACTGTAAACTGGACCTGCCTGAATCCGGACGTTGCAATGGTCGATGCAAGCGGAAACGTTACCGCCAGGGGGATTGGAACGACGGATGTGATCGCAACTGCCGGAGATGATGATGATGTCAAGGCCGTATGTACAGTTGAAGTTACATCTGCTCTGGTTGAAGAAATAATACTCACACCTACAACGGTAACAATTGAAGTCGGAGGAACCGTAACGATAGATGCCCTGATAAACCCGGCAGTAGCGAGAGGTACAAGGCTTATCTGGACACCGGAAGACCCCAGGATAGTATATGTTAAGGACGGAGTTGTAGAGGGTCTTGAAGCAGGTACGACCAATATCAGGGTTGAAACTCCTGAGGGAAGCGTGGCTGCCATATGTACCGTAACTGTAAGGGAAGCCGGTGAGAAAAAGGAGACCAAGCTTACGCTTGTACCTTCGTCATGTTCGATTCAGATAGGGGAGGAGATGCAGCTTAATGCAACCGTAACCCCCACGGGCAAGACAGTTACCTGGATATCAAACAATGACAGGGTCGTAACGGTAACACCGACAGGGATCATAAAGGGTATTTCCGAAGGTGAGGCCACAATAATCGCAAGCGTAAACGACGGCCTCGGAGGCAAGATAAACGCCACATGTAAGGTGACCGTCAGCAAGCTGCCCGTGAGGGTGGATGATTTTTATATCAAGCTTGCAAGGACAGAGATCTATGTCGGCGAGGGATTTACCATTGTGGCAACCGTCATTCCCGCAACAGCCGATATTAAGGAGATCATCTGGATCAGCAGCGACCCGAAGATCGCCACTGTGGATTCCAACGGAAGGGTAGTGGGTAAGAGCAAGGGTACGGTTGAGATAATAGCAAGAACCCAGGACGGAAGCTTTACCGATTCCTGTACCGTAGTCGTGAAGAACAGGCCGATCGACCCGATAATCCCGACTCCTGTGCCCTATAAGCTTCATATCGTAGATGACAGGACAAAGGATGATCCTCATAAGGACAAGGTAAGAGCCAAGGTGGAGACACTTAAGGGCGACAGGTACCTTATAATCACCGATTCGAACGGTGATAAGTTAAGGCCGCGCATTAACGGTGATTCTTCTCTCGGCTATACCAGGATCGTATTTTATAATATACGTCTTGTGGATGGCAACGGCAACGACGTGAGTGACTTTGGCTCGTGTACCATCCGTATCCCGCTGATATCGGATATGGATATCAAGAACGGTACGGTCAGGGTAGTTGCGGTTAACGGTGACGGGATCGACAAGAGCATTTCTTCTTCCACAGGAAGCGAAGGAGACTGGTCCTATGTTACATTCACAACGAATCACTTCGGCGAATATGCCATATTATACAAGCTTGACCAAAAGGTGATCGACTATTACAACAATTATTACAGGGTGCTGGGCAATCAGCTGGCAGTGCCGAACAATGCATTCGGAACCACTAATCTGAGGGTTCTTGATCACATACCCAGGACGGGTTACGGACGTTAATAAGGACAGATATGGATAAGAAAAAACAGGTAAGGAAAAAAAGAAGATACAAGAAGTTTAAGGACATGACAAGACCTCAGCAGCTTAAGCTCATAAGGTCCCTGTCGATAGTTGGAATAATCTTTGTCACCATCATAGCTGTTGTCTCTATGGTGATATTCAACCATCTGTCAAGGGTAACGGCTTCGAGTGAGTCCGAGGGCGATATCTTCAGCCACGGATTTGATAAGAAGGGAGAATCAAGCATCATCATTGAGGATGCCGAAGTTCCGCTTGCGGTGAGGGAAAGCATAAACAGGGCTGCAGAGGAACAGACGGATATGAGCTCCCTGTACGCCAGCATGAAACGCGATAATCCCGATTTTGCCGGTTACTTAAGGATAGAGGGTACAAGCATCGACTATCCGGTAATGTATTCACCGGAGGAGCCGGAGAGGTATCTTGACAGGGATTTTGAAATAAACAAGTCCGTAAAGGGCCTTCCCTTTATCGATGCAAGATGCAGCCTTGATGAGACCAGCGACAATCTTATCATATATGCCCACAATATGAAGGACGGATCGATGTTCGGTAACCTTGAAGCATACAGGGAGAAGGATTACGCCAATGAACATAAGACCATACGATTCGATACTCCCGAAGGATCGGGGACCTATGAAGTCATGTATGCCTTCTACGACAGGGTATATTATGAGGATGAGCGTGATTTCCGCTTCTATGATTTTATAGATGCAAAGGATAAGGATGATTTTGACGGGACCATGAGCATACTCGCGTCCAAGTCGATCTACAATATGAAAAATGATGCTCAGTACGGCGACAAGTTTATCACGCTTGTTACCTGCTCCTACCAGGAAGATGAAGGAAGGTTCGTAGTTATCGCAAAGAAGGTATGAGGTCAGGGGGACGGTTCTT
>JBGUQP010000141.1:0-2352 GCA_045131145.1 Lachnospiraceae bacterium
ATTATAAGTTAGACCATGTGGCTGACAGAAAACTGAGGGTCAAAAAGCCGGAGAAACTGCCCTTCAGATGGGTTTTTACCGCCAAACCAACCGGGGAAATGAGTTTGAGGGATCCCAATGAAGTATTTGAAGAGCTTGACAGAAGGGATACATCACTTTATTGCAGCAGATTCGGTGACAGCGGATTTGTTGTCTTTTTTAATCCTGATGAGGTTATTGATCATAATGGCCACAGGTATTGCATAGGAAGCATTGTAATAGCAATGCAGAACATGGAAGACGATACTATCCATACTCTTACGGAATATGACATTTCAGATGCGATAATTGCGTTTACGGACAGATTAACAGAGCTTTCGATAGGCGAAATGGCCTACAAGATGGCAATAGACATAGACGGGAGGACATTTTCATGAGCAGAACAATACCAAGAGCATATGTGACGGCTGCATGGAGTAAGAATCCGGTTGAGGCCGTGGATGAAGCAAGGAAATACTGCAGGGAGCTGGTTGCGGCAGGATATCTGCCCTTATGTCCGGTCCTTGCATTTAACGGGGTCATTGATGAGGAGGATCCCGATGCGGAGAAGAAGAGAAGGGAGATGTCGGAGGACCTGCTTAAGAGGGCAAGGTTCCTTGTAGTCTGCGGCAAGAAGATGAACGATGATGTCAGGGAGGATATCTCCATTGCCAAGAGGAGCAAAGTCATACCTACAACATTTTCGGGGATAATCGACTGTGTTAAGGAAAATCCGGCCTGGAGGAGAAGACCGAATGGATAAGAACGAAGACAGGAAGGGGGTGGTTTTCATATGACACAGGAAGAGGTAGCAGATAAGGCTGTCCACCTTGCGATAGTCACAGGTAAGTTTTCATTACAGACCTTATTGCGGGGCATGAAGGCCTTTGTAGACAAATATAAGCAGGGGAAGCTTGCAGAGCCAAAGGAAGAGACTAAGAGCGGTAAACAGACCGTTAAACAGCTTTCAGGGCAGGGCCAGAGGCTGTCCAGTATGGAGATAGGTGATGAGGGTGTCAGGGACTTCTTTAAGACCGTTAAGAAGCACGGGGTCGATTATGCCATAGTTAAGGATAAGAAGGCGAAAAATGCCCGATATACTGTGTTTTTCAAGGCTAATGATACAGAAGTCTTTGATCTTATAGTGAATGACTGTATCAATAAGCACCTTCACATGGATAAGGATGATCCTGATAGGGAGAAGCCCAGTATCCTTGCTGCCCTTAAGAAGCTTAAGGAATTGATAGCTATGGCACCTAAAAAGATCAGGGAGAAGAAAAAGGAAATTGACCGATGACAGCAAAAATCAAAAAGAGGATCATCCTCAACATACCATATGTTATAATAGGGGCGCTTGGTACGAATATCGGTGAAGCCTGGAGGATAGCATCCGGAACAGATATAGGCGGCAAGATCCGTGGGATGGTAACGGGAGGGACGCTTGCGAAGGCATTTGATAATCCTATGCCGAGTGTTCATCCGCGGGATATAATAACTGGTATTATCATAGGAGCGGCAATTAAACTTGCCGTGTATGCCAAAAGCAAAAACAGAAAGAATTATCGCCATAACATCGAATACGGGTCAGCCAGATGGGGAAAGCAGGAAGACATAGAGCCTTTTGAGGATCCGGTGTTTGAGAACAATGTGCTCCTGTCGCAGACCGAGCGGATAACGATGAACAATCGGCCTGCGGATCCCAGGTATGCCAGAAATAAGAATGTCCTTGTTGTCGGCGGCTCAGGTTCCGGTAAAACCCGTTTTTTCATAAAGCCCCAGCTCCTTCAGATGCACAGTTCCTATGTGGTGACGGATCCAAAAGGGCTTATAGTCGGGGAAGTCGGTAAGGTCCTTGCAGACAACGGATATGTCATCAGGGTGTTCAATACGATAGATTTTAAGCGCAGCATGCATTATAACCCTTTTGACTATATCCGGAGTGAGAAGGACATCCTGAAGCTTGTTACCGCACTCATGGCCAATACCAAGGGGGAAGGCAAGTCGTCCGATCCCTTTTGGGAGAAATCAGAACAGCTGTTATACTCTGCTCTTATCGGATACATACACTTTGAGGCCCCGCCGGAGGAGAAAAACTTCATAACCCTGCTTGAAATGCTTAACTCCATGGAAATCAGGGAAGATGACGAAACGTTTAAAAATGCAGTCGATATCTTATTTGATAACCTTGAAAAGAAGGCCCCCGGACATTTCGCGGTAAGGCAGTATAAGAAATTTCTTCTTGCGGCCGGTAAAACAGCGAAATCGATCCTCATAAGCTGCGGTGCAAGGCTTGCTCCCTTTGATATAGACGTGCTCAGGGAGATAACATCATAT
>JBGUQP010000142.1:0-3564 GCA_045131145.1 Lachnospiraceae bacterium
ATGAATCAGGAGAATGGGATCCCATTTTCCATGAATGTGAATGATATACCAAGAAACAGAGGATTGGAGGCAATGAAGGAAGCCAGCAGGATAGCAAGCGAGAATGGCATTTCTGACATGACTCTCGATGAAATCAATGATGAGATAGATGCGGTCAGGAAGCAGGTGACTGAATGAAGCGTTATGCGGTCATCGATACAAATGTTCTTGTTTCTGCTATGTTGAAGTGGACATCTGTCCCCGGCAAAATCATAGAATTTGCATTCGGTGGAGTAATCATTCCTGTTTTCAATGAAAGAATAGTTGCAGAGTACCGGGAAGTCCTGATGCGTGATAAGTTCCATTTTACAAAAGAGATTGTAAATGATGTCATTCAGGCGCTTGAAGACCAGGGTGAGTATATTGATACTGACAACATGGATTTTGAACTCCCCGACAAAAAAGATGTTGTGTTTTATGCAATCGTTATGGAGAAGCGGAAGGAAGAGGAAGCGTATCTTGTCACCGGCAATATAAAGCATTTTCCCAAAGTGCCGTTTGTCGTCACACCAAAGGAAATGCTGGATATACTTCTGGGGAAAAAATAGAATAAATTATTTATAGAATATACTTGTGAGAGCACCGCTTGAATGGGATTTCCTGATCCAGCGGTGCTTTTTTATTTCCAATGGTATCAAAAAGTATCTTTCTGGCAGGGATCCTGTTGTGGGATGAAGCGAGGGAGAAGTGCTTTGTATAGAAAAGGATCGGAGGATCGGTAGTATCGAGAAAGTATTGGATCTGATGGATATGGGATGGATACGATCGGAAAAAAGGTTGTGCTTGTGGAAGTAGAGCCATCCTTCATTTGATATATCTATATGATATCATAATATTATGATATCGGCTTGATCAGATCTGTTTGGATGGAGGAATTCCGGGATATGTATTATGCGGGCTTTGGTTTGCTGTCATTAATACTTCATCTCATCATTAATCAGGAAGTCCTTAAGAAGAGCGGAAGGGAAGATGCACCACTGTCACCTGTATGATCATACGGTCCTGAATTCAGCGGGGGTTAAACCGTAGGTCTTCTTGAACAGTCTTGTGAAATACGAGTAGTTATCATATCCAACATGCAGGGATATTTCATGAACCGGCTCGGACGTCTCCGTCAGCAGCTTACATGCCAGAGTAAGACGTTTGTCTATGACATAATTCTTAAAACTCATGCCGGTCTCTTTCTTAAATATCTTCGTGATATAATCAGGATCGAAGAAGAACATATCCGACAACACTTCACGGCTCAGATCATCACAGAAATGATCATCAACATACTTAAGAAGCATAGCGGAGGCATTATCTCCGGAATCATTGTCGTCAAGATAACGATGCAGGATATTAACGGTATATATGATATAAAGCTCCATGTAATATGTTGAGATGTGAAGGCTTTTGCTCAGGAAATGGAAGGTCTCGTTCTGAAAGAGCTTACTTGCCATTATTCCCTTATCCATAAGAAATGAGTATATTATCTGGTTGAGCTCCAGGTGAAAATCAGTGATCAGGGCACCGGTCACGGATTTTCTTGTGACGGCATTGTTAAGGTGATCCATGCATATCTGTTTGAAGTGTTCAAAGTCACCCGAATTGAGTGAATGTATGGCCAGTTCCTTATCAAATACCGGGGGAGTGTGATCCGGCATATCAAATGAGACCGATACCATCACCACCCTGTTTAGATTACCGGGATATTTAAGGTTGAATTCGTGAAGCCCTGTGAAAGAATCCGGAATGTCCTTTATTGAAACCGGTTCCCGGATGTAGAAGCTGCATGACAGACCGAAACGGTTGTTTATTATGGCAACGGCTTCAAGAGTATCTCTTGCGATACGTTCATCCTGCGAACCGTCATGCTCCCCTAAGAGTGGTATCAGGGTAAGATATCTGTAGTTCTCCGCATCAAAGGGCATAAACACATTGAGTTCCGTGTATGCAGCACCGTATATGGCGCACATAAGCTCCTGAAGCTTCTTCCCAAGCTCTGCAGGATCTGTTCGTTCTTTCTGCAATTCATTGTTACCGTCGATACTGTAAGGATAAGTATTTAACAGTACGCAGGCATATCCGCTGTATTGTGAAAGCACAGGGTACAGCCTTGAAGCTTCGCTACAGAAATCGGAACAGGACATGCTTCTGTCTGCAACGTAGCTCCTCCAAAGACCCGAAAGGGCATTTCTTGTATTGGTGTAGTTAAGGGCCGACTCCGAGAGCGCCTTCCTTATTATCTCCGTCAGTTCCGCATAATCAATGGGCTTAAGGAAATAATGGAAGCTCTTAAGCTCAAGTGCCTTCTGAGCATAGGAAAAATCAGCATAATTGGTAAGAAAGACAGCAGGTATATCATTGCCTTCTTCACGCAATCCCGCAAGCAGTTCGAGGCCGCTTCCGTGGGGCATGTCTATATCACTGAGCAGAAGATCTATCTGTTCATCCCTGATCACCCTTCGGGCGCCTGTTATATCAAATGCGGTAAAGACTCCGGTGATCCCTAGGGATATCCAGTCTATACCTCTTTTGAGTGCCTCGATGACGAAACGGTCATCATCCACCAGTAATACATTCATTTGTTTCACCTCATATATCTGTTCAGATAAAGGAATAAGGTATATCAAGTATGACCCTTGCTCCGCCTGTACCGATATTCTCAAGATGCAGTGCACATGCATTGCCGTACAGAAGTCTCATCCTTCGTATACAGTTGGTAATACCGATATGTTCACCTTCCATGGTAAGGGATTCCCCGCTGTTTATCCGGTCTATCACTTCGACTGGAAAGCCCTGTCCGTTGTCCGTCAGGTATATCCTGAAATATTCATTACTTCCGAAACCCTCCCGGTCAGATTGGCTCTTGCAGCTTATAAGTGAACATTTAAGTTCTATCTTAAGTCCACCCTCCGCAGGTTGGGCATGCTTTATGATATTCTCAGCAAAGGTAATGAGCAGGAGAGGAGGAATGCTTACGGATGAGTGTTCCTGCGCTATTTCACAGTTATAGTCTATCTCCTGTGCCAGCCTTAACTTCTGAATGTCCATATAGTCCTGAATATGTGACAGTTCATCATGTATTGCCACAAAGTCCTTGTCTGCCTGAAAGAGATATCTTAAATATCTTGAGGTGAACTGAAGCATCATTCCGGCAGCCTTCGAATCACCTATGGCAAGCATGCTGTCTATCGTCGTCAGACAGTTAAGGTAAAAGTGCGGTTTGATCTGCTGCTTAAGAAAGTGGATCCTGAACTTATCCTTCTGAAGTTCCGATTCATAAATATCGATCCTCAGTCTTGTTATCTCATGTATGAGATTTTTGAACTGATCGTTAATGAGGTTCAGCTCCTGTATATTTCCGTCGGTAAGCTCAAGGACGGAGGGGTCACTGCCATCCTCGAGGGAATCGATGGATGCAAGTCTGTCCGAGAACAGCTTTATCGGAAGGATCACCTTCTTATAGGTAAGAAGTATGTAGCTCCCAAGTATGAAACACAGTGCAAGAGCAATGAGCAGAACAATGAACTGTAAGAAGAA
>JBGUQP010000143.1:0-4170 GCA_045131145.1 Lachnospiraceae bacterium
GAACAAAGTGGCCCATAACTATAACCGTTATCTTGAAGATATGGAGCCTCTCGGAGGTAAGAAGAACGGACACTCCAAGGCGATATACGGAGGACTTCTCGTATTCGCGCTCTATCCTGCGCTTCCTGATCAGCCGCCGATAAGTGAGCTTTCCGATTTTGTGAATAACCTTTTCTTCGGTCCGTTCGTAAAGCTCGGTAAGATATTTGATCTTAACAGGCCTTTTGATCTGGCGCTCATAAATAAAGTATTTGAGAGTTCGGGTAATAAGGACAGAAGGGATATCGTAAAGTACCCCGGGGGATTCGCGAATGTCGGTAAACCGTTTGATAAGGAGAATCAGATCGCATCCTATGATTTTACTCAGTGTCCTAATGCTGAATTTGCCAGGAAGCACGATCTTCTTCATGTGCTGCCGCTCCTTTGCAACAGCGATTTCTTCGGGATCGCGCAGCTTCACGGGACGCTGGTCCGATGCGGTACCTGCGGCAACAGCGATATATGCGATTACAGGGTTGTCGGCAACAGGAATCCATTAGCCGCGAAGTATGAGATCGTAACGGATGAAGGCGGTTTTCTCGTAAGCAGGGAGGTAACAGGAAATGACATTTGACGAGTTTGGAACAGAAAATGAGAAGACTCTTTTGCTCCTGCCGGGTACTGCGTGTACCTGGCAGATCAATTTCAGTCAGGTGAAGGAAGAACTCGAGAAGAGATACCACCTGATCTGCGTGAACTATGACGGTTTTGACGGGGACAACACGGTCCCTTTCCCTGACATGATCACAGTAACTGAAAAGATCGAAGGCTATATCAGGAAGGAACACGGCGGAAGAGTAGACGGTGCATACGGTTCAAGTCTCGGAGGAAGCTTTGTGGGGCTGCTTATACAGAGGAAGAATATCCACATAGATCACGGTTTTATCGGAAGCTCTGATCTTGATCAGGGAAGTCCGTTTGTTGCTAAGATCATGACGAAGATAATTGGCGGAGCGATCCAGGGGGCGTCAGGAGGTCCCAAGAAGCGTGAGCGTTTTTATAAGATGCTGGAGAAAGGCGCGGGGATGCAGATCAATGAAGAGACAAGAAGTTTTCTTGAAGAATTTGCCGACAGCATGGGAAAGCTTCATCCTGATACCATCAAGAATGAATTCTATTCGGATTATGTAACTCCGCTTGAAGAAAATATAGATATACCGGGTACGACGGTTCATATCATATATGCTCTCAAGATGGGCAAGAAATACGAGAAGAGATACCTTAAACATTTTGCAGACCCTGATATCATAAGATTTGATATGCAGCATGAAGCATGGATGTTAGAAGCGAAGTGGAGACAGCCTGTAATGGATGCCATAGACAGATGTATGAAGGGAGAAAGAGTCGGATGAGATTATATACGATAAGACATAATGGTGAGGAAAAGGTCGCGGTAAGAAATGAGCACGGAATGGTCATGCTGGACTCAGTAGATATCCGTGTATCTGATATGAATGAGCTGATAGGAAGATACGATGAACTTGCGGATCTGATCCGAACCCGAATGGGAACGGCTGATGATGTACTTAAGGACGGAAGTTATGAGATCCTTGCGCCTGTCCCTGTTCCTTTGCAGGATATCATCTGCCTTGGAGTAAATTATAAAGAGCACATAGAAGAGACGGTCAACATTCTTGATTTTACAAAGAAGAAGGATGCGGTCTACTTCTCCAAGCGCGTAAACAGGGCTAACGATCCTGACGGAGAGATCCCCGTCTATGACTTTGTTGACAGTCTTGACCATGAAGTGGAGCTGGGAGTCATCCTCAAGAAGGATGCTATTGATGTCAGTGTAGAAGACGCGGGAGAATATATCCTCGGATATACGATCATTAATGATGTGAGCGCGAGGAACCTTCAGTTCAAACATCAGCAGTGGTACAGGGGAAAGAGCCTGGACGGATATACACCTATGGGTCCCTGCATCGTAACATCTGACGAGATCGGAGATCCTCATGACCTGGCCATCAGGTGCTTTATCAATGACGAGATGCGACAGGACAGCAATACTTCGCTGATGATAACGACAGTTGAGGAAGCGATATCTGAACTGTCGCAGGGAATGACATTGAAGGCAGGAACGATCATCGCCACAGGTACTCCCGGAGGCGTATGCATGGGCATGAAGGCCCCCGTATTTCTTAAGGATGGTGATATCGTAAGATGCGAGATAGAAGGAATAGGACAGCTCGTTAACAGGTGCGGATCAGTTTGAACCTGATCTTCTCACCAGATCATACATATAACTGCCTTCGGCAAGAGTCCTTGTATTTACGTGCTCCATGCCGAGGTGTGCATACTTGTCCTTCTTAAGAGCTGCGTCTGTTGATACGATGACGGGAAGGTGCTTTTCACGTGCGACTTCAAAGGCCGTTTCTACCAGAGGACGCATAAAACCCTGACCCTGGTACCTTTCTCTTACGGCAAGAAGCTCTATCTGCACGAAAGGCTCCTTTCTGTCCCTGTAAGTCTTCTCCTGGCTTGCGCCTCCTGCCTGAAACTTCTTCATTATGTCACCGAAGTTTTTAAATCCCAGTGCGCGTGCCATTCTCCAGAGCATCTTTACCATGGCTGCTGCCGGAAAAGGATCCGTAGTATCCGTCAGGATGATGATGCCTTCCTTATTCTCTGAGGTGGCATATACTGCATTATATTCGTTGGCGGTGCGGATCATCGCTACAAGATAATCGACCAGTTTGCCTGTGTCGGGATACCCGGGAAAGAGCGGTACCATTCCTATCTCATCAGTGCCGTAATCATAATTGGCGAATACTTCCGCGAACTCCCTCATCTCAGATTCCGTAAGCTTAACTTTGCCTAGCATATATGCCTCCTTGTGGTCTTTTATGGAGCAAAGTATAATTCCTGTATAATGACTTTCAAGATTTTCAGAGTCATTTAATAGAGGAGTACATGCCCAAGATCTTTTCCGAAGAGAACAGAGAGGATATAAAGCGAGAATTGCTGGATAAGGGATTCGAGCGACTTAAGACTTCCGGGCTTCGTTCGGTAAATATCGATGAACTCACCGATGAAGCGTGTATAGCAAAAGGTACATTCTATAATCTCTTCAAGAGTAAATCCGAATTCATGTATCACATGATGATACATGAGCGTGACAGAGCAAAGGATAAGCTCATCTCTTATCTGGATACAAACGGCAAACTCTCCCGCGATTCGCTCAGGGACTATCTCCTATGGCTGTCAGAAGAAGATCCCAATGTATTCTCATATCTTACGGAAGCTGAGAAGAAGAGGCTGGTATCTTCCTGGAAGGATCGATATATCGAAGATCCCGACAACGACAGGAAGACAATGAAGATGCTGATATCTCTTCTTGAATCCCCTGCTGCTGACCCGAACTGGAAGCTTGCCTGTAACTACATGAAGCTCGTAGCGGTAAGCCTTGCCGAGAGAAAGGTCTTTATCCGCGAGGCGTATGATCCGATGATCAGATCGCTCGTTGACAAGATAACAGATCTGCTGTGTAAATGAACTTGCTGTTGACAGGGTGGTTAGCGTATGCTAACAATAATATGACCGAAATGAAAATTGGTCATATTATTCGGAAGGGAGCATTGATATGCCCGCTATATTCACGCCGGAACAGCGAGACGAACTTAAAAGATCCATAAAACAGAATGCCCTTAGATTTTTTGAAGAAAAAGGGATCAGAAAGACTACTGTATCGGAACTTGCCGGGAGTGTCGGGATCGCCAAAGGGACATTTTATAACTTCTATTCATCCAAGGGAGAACTGACGGCAGATATCCTCAAGGATTTTGACAGGATATCCGAAGCAAAGCTCCGTGAGCAGCTTCAGAAGAACGGCAGGATACATATAGATAAGCTGTTCGAAGTGTATATGAATATATTCAGGCCTGAGACGGCATTCTCATTTCACTTTACACCGGACGATATCAGGTGGATGCAGGAGACTGACGAGACAAAGTATTTCTTTGATCCCGAATATGGGATCAGAACGGCGAAGCTGCTGCTGGATAATGTAGACGGTATACGTTCTGATATCGACTATCCATACATAGTCAATTTTGCAAAGCTCATAAATATAGCCATAGAGAACAGGGATTCATTCTGTAAGAGTGCATTTCAGGATAATCTCGATTCATT
>JBGUQP010000144.1:0-7882 GCA_045131145.1 Lachnospiraceae bacterium
GCCTGAAGGAAACGCACCGTATGCGCCTGAAGGAAACGCACCGTATGCGCCTGAAGGAAATGCAGCCTACATGCCTGAAGGAAACATACCGTATGCGCCCGAAGGAAACGTACCGTATACACCTGATGGGAATGTTCCGTACGTTCCTGAGGGAAATGGTCCGTATGTGCCTGATGGAAACGCACCCTACGGCTATGAACAGCCGCCGGGTTACGGGAACTACTGATATGCCTTCATATGATGAATTAAGGATCACAGGTGTGAATATCCTTACCGGGGAAGGGATAGCCGATGCGGCCACAGATGCCCTCCTTCTTCTTGAACATGTTACGGGACTTGACCGTAACGGCCTTCTGCTTCACGGCAGGGAGGCGGTGCCGGAGGATAAGAGAGATGAATATCTTGAGCTTATCGGGAAGAGGGCAGCACATATACCGCTTCAGCATATCACGGGTCATCAGGAGTTCATGGGGCTTGATTTTGCGGTGAATGAGCATGTACTGGTTCCGAGACAGGATACGGAGTGCCTTGTTGAGGAGGCTATGCTGTATACTGAGGACGGGATGAAGGTCCTCGATGTGTGTACGGGATCCGGGTGCATCATAATAAGCCTGGCTAAGTATAAGAACGGCCTTGAGGCTGTCGGCTGCGACATTTCCGGGGAAGCTCTTAGGCTTGCAGGGGATAATGCACTAAGCAACGGGGTTGATGTCAGTTTTGCGTTAAGCGACCTGTATGAGGCGGTTGAAGGCAGGTTTGACGTTATAGTATCCAATCCTCCCTATATAAGGACCGGTGTGATCGAAGGCCTTATGGAGGAAGTAAGGGATCACGAACCCCGTATCGCTCTTGACGGAGGTGAGGACGGGCTTGACTATTACAGGAGGCTCATTGACGGGGCGGATGACCACCTTGTTCCGGGCGGTATGCTGTTATTTGAGATCGGATTCGACCAGGGGGCGGATGTGAGCCGGCTTATGGAAGAACATGGATATAAGGATGTTGCCGTGGTTAAGGACCTTGCAGGTAATGACAGGGTTGTACGCGGCAGGAAACCGATCCTTTAGAAAGAGGTATTAAGATGTTTGACAAGTTAGATGACCTTATAATGAGATATGAAGATATAATGAACGAGCTTGGTGAGCCCGGTGTTGCCGACAACCAGGAGCGCTTCCGTGCCCTGATGAAGGAGCAGAGCGACTTAACACCCCTGGTTGAAACATATAAGGAATATAAGAAGAACAAGCAGGATATTGAGGATTCCCTTGCAATGCTTTCTGAGGAAACGGACGAGGACATGAAGGAGATGCTTAAGGAAGAACTGGGCACGGCCAAGAAAAATGTTGAAGCCCTTGAGGATAAGCTTAAGATCCTTCTGCTTCCCAAGGACCCCAATGATGACAAGAACGTTATCGTCGAGATCCGTGCAGGAGCCGGCGGTGATGAGGCAGCCCTTTTTGCTGCGGAAATATACAGGATGTATGTCCACTATGCCGAGAGCCGCAGGTGGAAGGTTGAGACTATGGAGGTCGATGAGATAGGTATCGGCGGGATGAAGTCGGTCACCTTCATGATCTCCGGACAGGGCGCTTATTCCGTGATGAAATACGAATCGGGCGTTCACAGGGTACAGAGGGTTCCCGAGACCGAATCGGGCGGCAGGATCCATACATCAACCATTTCGGTTGCCGTAATGCCGGAGGCTGAAGAAGTTGATGTCCAGATAGATGAGAAGGATATAAGGATAGACGTAATGCGTGCATCGGGCAATGGCGGCCAGTGCGTTAATACGACCGATTCCGCGGTCCGTCTTACCCACTATCCCACAGGCATAGTCATCTACAGCCAGACCGAGAAATCGCAGCTTCAGAATAAGGAGAAGGCCTTTGCCCTCCTGCGTGCCAAGCTGTATGATATGGAACAGCAGAAGATGCACGATGCCGAGGCGGAGCTTAGAAAGAGCCAGATAGGAACGGGAGACAGGTCGGAGAAGATAAGGACCTACAACTTCCCCCAGGGCCGTGTGACCGATCACAGGATAAACCTTACATTGTATAAGCTTGATAAGATAATGAACGGGGATATTCAGGAGATCATTGATGCCTGCATTGCAGCCGATCAGGCCGCAAAGCTTTCGAAGATGGAATAATCCGGGCATCCCCTGTGTTTTACCTGTCATCTTAAGTACGGAAAGTACGCATAAAACATATGATTTGTACAAATTTTAAGAAAATCATGCCTTAAGATTTCGAAAACGTTTACGGTCAGGATGTATGATTTGGAAATGCTTTGTCGATAATGCACAAAAAAGTCTTTTCCCGGCACTGACATGTCAGGAAAATATACAAATTATGGTAAATTGTACCCGGATAAGTACAATATATTGATTCTTGACAGCAAATCAAGGAAGTAGTAAAGTGCACTTAATACATTTTACTTACCTTTTTTGAGGGAAGAGGAAGGGGTGCATGAAGATGAATGAACGTAAGATAAGATTAGACCTTGATAATGCAAATGAATTTGTCCAGAAGGCATCGAAATGTGATTTTGATATCGACATTTTTTATAACCACGTTATTATAGATGCTAAATCGATGCTGGGTGTATTGGGACTGGATTTCTCAAGGATCCTCACGGTCAAATACGGCGGACAGAACAAGGACTTCGACGTAATGCTCCAGAAGCTGGCCGTCGGGTGAGAACTTCATAAGGAAGTATGGCCACGGCAGGTCCGTGGCCTCTTTTATTTGTAACAATTGAGCCTGTTCTGAATAGTTACAGCCTGTTCACTATAGAAACCATATGGTTTATGTGATATTATATAAAATATGAAGCATCAGGATTTCAATAAGATAAGAAGAAAGATTGTCCGCGCATATCGCAAGGTGTCGGGCCTTGATATTTTCAAGATAATAACCGACTCCCTTGAGATTCTTATTCCTATTTTCATGATAAGTGCCTTTATCCAGGTCCTTATCAATTTTCCTGCGCCCGGATATCATGATTTTATAACAGGTGCCATGGGCGGACATATAATGTCCTTCCTCAATGTGCTCCTGTCAGGAACCTACGGGATGCTGTCCCTTTACATGTCAGCTGCCATAGCAGACAGGGTCAATGACCGTTACGGCAAGCCGTCGCACAGGCTGTCGGTTATCGTTACTTCAGCTGCATCCTTTATCATCATATCGGGTATATTCAATACTACTACATATAATTTTGATGTTTTCGGTCCCAAGAACCTGCTCACGGCCATTATCTTCTCCATTCTGTCTTCCAGGATATATTTATGGCTCATGACCAGGCTCATCTTCAATGACAGGCATTATGTTGACGGTATCAGCACGGACTTTCGTACGGTGGTTGTATCCATCCTTCCCGGCCTGTTTGTTTTTGTCCTTGTGGGAGCCGTCAATTCATGTCTGTATTTAACGGGATATGCCAGTGCCTATGAACTGCTGACGGGCACTCTGTCGAAAATGTTCACGGGACATAAGAACAGCCTCTTATCGGTAATCCGTTTCGAACTTCTGCAGAACCTTCTGTGGATGTTCGGGATCCACGGTTCGGATGTCCTTGGTGAGACCAAGTATCAGGTGTTTGATACCGTGCTCAACAGTATAAATTCAGGAAATACAGAAGGGCTTAATCCCATAATCAACGGCGTGTTCATAGATGTGTTTGTACTTCTGGGAGGATGCGGTGCCACCTGGTCTCTCCTGATAGCTATCATGTTTTTTTCACGTCAGAAGGATGAACGATACCTTGCAAGGGTATCGGCCGTTCCGATGCTCTTTAATATAAACGAACTTCTTGTTCTGGGCCTTCCGGTCGTGTTTAACCCGGTTTTTCTGGTTCCGTTTCTTTTGACTCCGGTAGTCAATATTCTCGTATGCTACCTGGCAATGAGTTCCGGGATAGTTCCCATGGCCACCCATGAAGTAAACTGGACGACTCCCGTTATCCTCGGAGGTTATCTGGCTACAGGCTCAGTAAGAGGAGCCATACTCCAGATATTCTGTGTTCTTCTGGGTGTGCTTATATATTTTCCTTTTGTCAAGATAGGTTCGCATCTTAAGTCCATTAATTCGCATGAGCATGTTAAGCTGCTCGAGAACATACTGAAGGAATGTGAGGAGAGTCGTGAGCCGGTTGAATTCCTGACACTTCCCGGCGATGCCGGACGTATCGCGAGGACCCTTTCCGTAGAACTGGGTGATTACATCGATTCGGATGATTTTACCCTCTATTATCAGCCTCAGTTTAACGAGGGCCATAAGCTTATAGGTGCCGAGGCCCTTCTTCGCTGGAGGCATGAGCAGTACGGGCCGGTTTATCCCCCGCTTGTCATAGCGCTGGCTGAGGAGATTGGCCGCCTTACGGAGCTTGAGGAGAAGATATTCCACACCGTATTCAAGAGTCTTGACGAACTTCTTAAATACAAAGAGGACGAGAATTTCCATATTTCCATAAATGTTACGGGTATCACCATCCAGAAGGATGACTTTGAGGAATTCTTAAAGAACCTCCATATCATCTATCCCGGTAAATGCAAGCATGTCCTTATCGAGATAACCGAGCAGGCCACCCTGCGTGTCGATGACTCCTTTATCTCAAGGCTGCAGCGTATAAAGGAGCTGGGCTTTACCTTCGGTATAGATGACTTCTCCATGGGTAATACCTCGATCAAGTACCTCCAGTCGAACATCTTCGATATCGTCAAGCTTGACGGCGGCATCAGCCGTGATATATTCAACGAACGCAGCCGCGAGATCATTGCATCGATATCTAGACTTACGGAGGGCCTTAATATAGAGACGATAGCCGAATACGTCGAGACAGAGGAACAGCGTAAGGCCCTCGAAGACGTGGGCTGCTATATTTATCAGGGTTATCTCTACAGCCCTGCGATCCCTCTTTCCAAGTTCAGGGAGCTGGGCGAGCAGACCCTGCACGATAATGAAAAAACAATAGCTGAGGCAGAGGGGGATAACTATGGAGACATTTAATTTCTTATCCATTTCCTGTGCCAATATCCTGGGCATAATGATGGGAATTGTTCTTCTTATAGGGAACAGCTGGAGATGGAAACGCAATGACAGGGAAAATACCCTCCTTGTATTTATGCTGGTCCTTGTTATCATGACCTGTGTCTGCGAGCCGGTAGCCTTTTTTATAGGCGGACGTCCCGGGCGCTTTTACAGGATCGTTATGTATGTCTGCTGTACCTACACTTTTGCTTCCGATCTCATGGCGGCCGCATCCTGGCTTATGTTTCTTGTATATCATCTTAAGGGCTCCATAAGCAGGATGCATGCTGCTTTTATAAATGCTTTAGTAGCGGCCGGTTTACTGGTGCTTATCATAAATCTCTTTCATCCCATGGTCTTTATGCTGGATGCGTCCAACAGGTACCACAGGCTGTATGCCTACTATGTATTTCTTGTGGTGGATGTCTTTATGCTGCTTGATTCCTTTGCCACATATCTATATATACGGCTCAAGGGACGAAGGCTCAGGTTCTTCTTTTTCTGGGTATATTCCATACCGGTTCTGGTGGGTGCTGTCATCCAGACAAGGTTCTACGGCATCTCCATGATCGGTCCCTGCATGCTGATAAGCTTTATCGGTCTGATGAGTTCCATACAGAACGAGATGATCTTCAAGGATAAGCTTACGGGACTTTATAACCGCTACTATTTAGACCAGCTGGAGGAGGAACATAAACAGGACAGGGACGGTGAATACACCTTCCTGATGGTGGATATAAATGATTTTAAATCCATTAACGATAACTACGGTCATCAGGAGGGTGACCGGGCGATCATCAACACTGCGAATATCCTCAGAAAGGCAGTGGGAAGCCAGGGTGCGGCCATCCGGTATGCGGGCGATGAATTTGTTGCCGTCTTAAGTACCAAAAGTGAGATCGACACCGATATTTTCATCGCAAATATAAAAAAGGGATTTGATGATTTTAACAATTCAGGTAAGGCTGAATACGAACTTAATGTTTCCATGGGATATGATGTTGTCGATCTTCGAAAATCCACCATGGATGAAGTCATGAATCATATAGACAAGCTGATGTACGAAGATAAAACCAGGTATTACAAGACGCATGCGCTAAAGAACAGGCGCCGCGACAGGGAAAATACATAAACCGATCCCTATAATTACCGCATAGGGCGGGAATATATGCCGGGATCACAAGGAGGAGAAAATGGATGAGAATCAAAAGGGAGACTTTCGCGCCTTCCTGAAAAGAAAGGACATCGAAATATCGTGGAAGCGGTATTTCATCGATGCAATGGGGGCCATGGCAAGCGGTCTCTTTGCATCACTGCTCATAGGTACAATACTTTCTACCCTGGGCACGCAGACGGGACTTAACGTGCTTGTCGACATGGGCGGCTATGCCAAGGGTGTTGCCGGCCCCGCCATGGCAGTGGCCATAGGCTATGCACTTAAGGCACCCAATCTTGTACTATTTTCGATGCTGGCGGTCGGAAGCGCCGCTAATACGCTGGGAGGTGCGGGAGGTCCTCTGGCTGTCCTGATAATCGCCATCCTTGCGACTGAGATCGGCAAGATGGTAAGCAAGGAGACCAAGGTCGATATACTTGTGACACCCCTTGTATCGATAGGTGTCGGCGTGCTGTTATCGGTACTTCTTGCACCGGCTATCGGTAAAGGGGCATCTGCTCTTGGACAGCTTATAATGTGGGCCACGGAACTCCATCCCTTTGCTATGGGAATACTGGTTTCCGTCATCGTAGGTATTGCCCTTACACTTCCCATAAGCTCGGCTGCCATATGTGCCGCCCTGTCTCTTACGGGTCTTGCAGGTGGTGCCGCGGTTGCGGGATGCTGCGCCCAGATGGTTGGATTTGCCTTTATGAGCTATAAGGAGAATAAGGTGGGAGGACTTGTTTCACAGGGACTCGGAACCTCGATGCTCCAGATGGGCAACATAGTGAAGAATCCCAAAATATGGATACCGCCCATCATAACTTCTGCAATAACAGGCCCCATCGCAACCTGTATCTTCAAGATGGAGATGAACGGCGAGGCCATTTCTTCTGGTATGGGAACCTGCGGGCTCGTAGGCCAGATAGGAGTCTATACGGGCTGGGTGAATGATGTGGCATCCGGAGCCAAGGCAGGTATCACCGCCATGGACTGGCTCGGCCTTATCCTGATATGCTTCGTGCTTCCTGCGCTCATCACATGGCTGCTTGGACAGCTGTGCCGCAAGATAGGATGGATAAAGGAAGGCGACCTCACATTATCCGTGTAAGCCGCCTTGCAGATATATCTTATACAGTTACATTTTTAAAGTCATACGGGGCACGGAATATTCCGCGCTCCGTTATTATTGCGGTAATAAGTTCGCTATCGGTGATGTCGAAGGCCGGATTGTAGACACTTATGTTTGGAGGTGCCATCCGTTTCTCATACCACATTTCGGTAACTTCCTCACCCGGCCGCTGTTCGATCACTATATCGTTTCCGGTTTCCGTTTCCGGATCTATGGTCGAAGAGGGTGCACATACGTAGAAGGGGATCCCGTATCTTTTTGCAACGGTTGCCACCACGGATGTTCCTATCTTGTTGGCAACATCGCCGTTTCGGGCAACCCTGTCACAGCCGACGAGAACGGCATTTATCTTTCCCTGCCTCATGATGGATGAAACCATGTTGTCGCACAGGAGGGTAACGTCAAGGCCTGCCGATGAGAGTTCGTAAGCCGTCAGCCTTGCTCCCTGCAAAAGGGGCCTCGTTTCGTCGCAGAAGATCTTAAAATCATACCCTTTTTCATACCCAAGATACATGGCCGAAGTTGCGGTACCGTACTTCGAGGTTGCCAGCTGTCCGGCAT
>JBGUQP010000145.1:0-3705 GCA_045131145.1 Lachnospiraceae bacterium
TTTTATCAGGGCGGCTCCGTCCTTCTCGCTATAGTAGCCCCCCTTTGTATCTGCAATTGAAGCTGCGCTTACGGCATAGATAGAATGTGTGGGAGTCCACACCGCATAGACCGTCAGCGCTTCAGAATGTCCTGTCACAGGGATAAGGAACCCCTTATCAGTGCTGACCGCTTCGGAACGTTCCTGCTGTCCGAACGAATACTCGTAACCTTTAAAGGTCCAGTTACTGCTTTTGGTCGCCAAGGGCTTTAAAACGACATCCCTGTCAGGCCGGTAAACCGTAATGTCACTGTTTACGTTGGCTGCTCCCTTAAGAGATTTATCATCAAAGGATACGGGAAATGTTTTAACTTCCTTCCAGTTGGGATAAAGCGTCACATTACGGTTGCTGTCAGCGAAGGATTTAACCCTGGAAGCAGAATCGGTACTGTTGACATACTTGGTCACGGTACGGGTGCCGGTGCGGGTTTCCGTACCACCTGATCCACCGCTTCCACTCTCAACGGGAACAGTATAAGTATAGGTTTCCTTTACTCTTGCATACCAGGTATCCTTTTCCGTAAGCATCCATGAATCCGATTGGTAAAGAACCGGTGCGAGCAGGGTCGCGGTATCGCTGCCATCGAAGGTCTGAACGATCCTGCCACCGGCTTCGGACACCCCGGTAAGTCCCTGTATCCGCTGCTCCCAATCCGATACCAGGGAGGCCGGTACATCCTTACGGACACGGTCAGATGGATCCGTAAGTTCAAAGGTTATGGTATAGTCATTGGCGCTGCCATCCAGGTAGTCCTCGAGACTGATCCCCTCATCAGGAATTGCTTCCCCAATGGGATCCGCTTCTTCCCCACCTGTTCCATCATCACTTTCGGATATTGGTGTCAAAGTCTCCTCATCTGCCAAGGCCTCTTCGATGGTTGAGGGCTCCTCTGACAGTTCTGCTGCATACACAGGCTTCGCATTTCCCGGCATAAGCCCTGCTGTCATCGCAACAGTAAGAAGCATACTAAGCAGGCGCTTAGCTTTTGTCTGCTTTAGTTCTTTGTTCATTTTGTCTCCTTTCGCCGTTCACGGCAGTTATATTTTTATAAGAATAAAATCTTATTTTATACAATTATGTAAGTAAAAGATCATTTACCGAACTCATAGACCCCGGCCCCCGCAAGGGATCCGATCCTACGCATTTTAAGGTTTCCGTACCGGTCATAGAGGAACTCGATCAGGCGGTTAAAATACTCGGGATTGTCCTCATAACAGAGCAGGAAGACGTTTTCCCTTTCGACCAGAGCTCTCATGGGATTGTCGATACCAATCTCATCACAGGCAGCCGTATAAAAGGGCTGGTCATGAACCCAGCTGCCTACAGGAAGAAAATGATGATAAAACTCTGCCCCCTGAAGCTTCCCCTGTTCCATACAGGCCGATCGCAGAACACCCCATCCATTTCCCTGAACCTGCTGAAGCGTTCCCGGTTCGGTGATGGTTTTGTATCCGCCGACCAGATATATCTCACCTTTTTCGTAAGCTCTGATAAGCTCTCCCTCATCCGCGCCCGTTCTTGCATTAAAGGCGGTCGTTGGTTCGTGAAACGATAACTTCGGTATGCCTGTAAGAAATACCGGCAGAAGCATGGTCAGGATTCCTGCTGTCTGTAACAAATTCCGGATTCTCTTCCACTCTATCTGAGGAATCCTTGTATAAATCGCAAGAAGTACCGAAGATGCAGCCAGATATACCGGCTGCCACACTCTTACAGGCGCTCTTCCCAGCATGATGAAATATCCGATTATGATAAACGCAAACAGAATAGCTGCCGCTGCCTCAAGCTTATCATGCAGCTTCCCCCGGCTTATCAGAACACCTGCAAGCAGAAGCACGAGGCCTGCAGCAGGGGCAAGCAGCAGAGCCGGGTTCAGCCGCATATCGAACAAAAAATCCTTCGCGGAATAAAGAATCCCTTCCGGAGTTGGATCAAGAGCCCATTTCTCACCCAGCGCAGCCATTTGTCCGAGAGTTTCTCCCGTCATTATCTGTGTATCCGCAAAGATCCACATCTGAGCCGCACGGTAATCTGTTTCATGGATCCCGACAGCCTCGGCTTCGTTTTCTATCTCTTCCCAGCTTTTGGTCGGATAGTCTCCTAACTGTATCCTTGCATTGTCATAAGCAAGGGCAGACCTGTAAGGCTCATACGAATAGAAGATCATACTTCCAAGCAGCAGGGTGAGCGTAACTGCGCATAGGGGCAGACAGTACATTATCCCTTTCCGTAATTCCGTTTTCTCATACATCGCCTTTTCTCTCCGCTGACGGAGGAATGAACATATAAGCTCCAGCAGGATAAACGGGATAAACAGAAGCGCTCCCTGTCTTCGGACCATGAGCCCGAGCCCATACAGTAATGCCGCAAGTACAGAGAAGGGCATCCGCTCCTTTTCCTCCTTTCGTGCAAAGAGCGTCACAATTCCGGCAAATGCAAAAAAAGCAGCCCACACCGTATAATTAACATTCCATATCCTTACCGCAAACTGAAGATACAGAAGGACGGCCGCAATAAGAATGCGGTCCATGATCCCGGGAAATATCCGCAGCATAAGATGTATCACCCAGCCAAGAGTCAGGATCAATGCCAGATGCATTAGCAGGGTAAACACATCGGCAAGCGGAAGCAGCTTCGATAATCCCCCAAGCATATAACCCAGGAAGGGATGCATATTCCGGCAGACAGTTATCCCCCCGTACAACCCGTTAGTCACGGCAGACAAAAGATAATTGTCTTCGTCAATGTAAAGCCTGTCCGAGAAACTGAACAATACCCAGCACCCTGTTGACAGGATCCAGGGGATCAGGATCTTTAGCCGGTTTGTGTTAATTTGTAATCTATCTTTGGTCTTTATATTTTTTCTATCCAATTTAGCACTATAATTTTTCGGATGCCTGTATCTGCGGCTGCCCCCTGAACCTGTCAAGGAGCATGTCCTTCAAAACGGACAATTCCGCCTCTGTGTCCGTACCTGCTTCGGGCACATACACGAGACCAATGGCATACCTTGTAACGGCCGCAAGCATAAGATGCAGCGTTGTGGAAAACACTTCCTCGATCGGTATGTCTGTGCGCAAAGTCTTATCCTGCTCCGCCCTTCTGTACAGATCGTCAAACTGATCCTTAAGCTCTTCTATAGCTATACGGTAAGGCTTAAGCGTATCCGCATCAATATCGGCCGACTTAACATACAGGTTAAAGAATTGATTAAAACGGAGCAGTTCTTTATAATTCCTGTACATTTCCAAAAAAGAATCAAGATAAAATTCAAATATCTGAACAGCGGTAAATTCATCAAAACCCGTGGCCTCCCGGCGCTTTCTGTTTTCTTCAAGAAACTGCTCCCACTTCCAGGTGGCTACCGCGACCACGTAACCCGGCTTCTTATCAAAATACCTGTATAAGCTTGCGATGCCGCAGCCTACATACCCTGCAACATCCTGCATGGTAACCGATTCAATGCCCCTGCTTGAAAAAAGTTCAAAACCCTTCTCCAGGAGTTCTATCCGTCTGGCCTCTATCTGTTCTGTATTATTCGCTGAATTCCACATTTCGGGCTTACCTTTTCATAATATACAGATTCCTGATAAGGAGTTTATCTGGAATCGCGTCAAGTGTCAATATCAGTGCCAAATGTGACAATGCAACTAAATTTCACTACA
>JBGUQP010000146.1:0-7516 GCA_045131145.1 Lachnospiraceae bacterium
GCGTTTTTCTGTCCCCGTCGCCCGTCATCCGGTGTATGACTATATCGTCGGGAAGCACTTCAAGGGATTCCCTTACAAGATCTATATACTCTTCCATACCAAGGCATGTGAACTTTCCGGCCATGTATTCCGCGGCAAGGTCGGTCCCTTTAAGCACATGCAGAAGCTGCAGCTTGATTCCCTGCACGCCGCTGTCGCCCACGTACTTTACAGTGCTTAACATATCTTCCCTCGATTCACCGGGAAGCCCGAGTATCACATGTACTATGGTTTCTATGCCCCGCTCCCTTAATCTGAGCACGGCATCATCATATACATCAAGCGAATAGCCTCTTCGTATGTATTTTGCTGTTTTTTCATGTATTGACTGCAGACCCAGTTCTACCCATACCGGTTTAATCCTGTTGATCCTGCTTATAAGTTCAAGAACATCCTCTGAAAGGCAGTCAGGCCTTGTGGCTATGGATATTATCTCAATATCTTCCCTGTCCGCCGCCTCCATATACAGCTTCTCAAGCTTTTCTATGGGGGCGTATGTATTTGTAAAAGCCTGAAAATAGGCTATAAACCCATACTTATCCCTGGGAAGCTTGGCCCTTACCAATGCCTTCCCGCGCTCTATCTGCTCAGAAACCGACAGGTTACTGTCCTGTGCAAAATCACCCGACCCGCTGCCCGAGCAGAAAATGCAGCCGCGATTTCCCAGGGTACCGTCCCTGTTGGGGCATGACAGCCCCGCATTTATCGATACCTTGTATAACTTCTTACCGTATTTATTCTGCAGATACGTACTTAGCCTTTGCTGCCTCATATTCTCCGACAGATCCCTTCGTTATTCTGTTCCCGATACTCTCTGCCCTCAGCGGTTTAACTGCTTCTCATATGTTCTATTGCTTTGGTGCCATTATATTTTGCACAATATATTATGACTCAAAGTCACCCCCGTGTCAAGATGATTCTCACATTTCTTCTGTCACTACCATATCATTCTTGTCTACAACCGATTTCCCAAGCCACTTTTTCTTATACCAGTAATACATGACGATAAGGCCGCGGATGCATTCATCCGTGGCGGTTCCAGCATATATTCCGGCAACTCCGAATCCCAGCAAGACTCCCACCGTATATCCCGTTGTAAGACCTAAGCCCCAGTTACAGATTATACCCATGATAAGGGGGAAGATATACGCTCCGGCGGCCTTAAGGGAGCTTACGAAGGTCATATTAAGGCAGCGCCCTGTCTCGACAAAAATATCAGCTATCATTATCATCTGCCCAAGAGCGATGATATTCTGATTCTCCGTGAAGAAATGCAGGGTGTAGCGGCACAGGATCGCATTTATCGAAGCAAGCGCAATGGTTATCGGCATGGATGTCCTTAAGGTTTTAAATACCCGCTTATATGCCTCATCCGATTTACCGGCACCGACAAGGTGGCCGGTTATTATCTGGGTTGACATTGCGCATGCATTTGAGAAGATCATGGCAAAGGCGATAAGCGAATTACAGTAAGCCCTCGCATTGACCGAATCATTACCCATCGCATTAACAAAGGATAATAGGGTCGTCTGATAAAGATTGTAGGTAAGGTTCTCGCCCGCAGTGGGAAGACCGATCCTTATCATCCTGCCAAGAAGCTTGGAAGGAAAGGGCTTAAGATAGCGCAGGGCGAACCGTCCCGTCTTGGTTATGTAGAAGAAGGCTACAAGGGCAGTAAGAGCCAGAAACCTTGCCGTAACGGTCGATATTGCAACGCCTGCAACCCCCATGTTTAAAAACTTAAGTGGCCCGTAGAGGAACAGGTAATTGCCTCCGATATTTATAAGGTTGATGGCAAAGGTCACCCACATGCCTATCTTCGTGTATCCGTTACACCTTAAGATCTGGAGCATTACATTAAAGATCGCGGTCAGAAATCCTCCGCCGCCCACAATGTAAATGTATATCATCGAATAGGGCCGCATCTGGGGAGATACATGGAGAAAATCCATGATAAGCGGATTGGCTGCGCAGAATACCACACTCAGCACGATACCGAAAACCAGGTTCACAAGAAAGGCAAGAGTGTATATCATGTTCATCCGGTCATAAAGCTTAGCGCCAAGATACTGGGCAACAACGACGCTGGTCGCTGTTGCTATAATATTAAACAGAATGTTCATCATGAACATTATCGTATTGGCGTTTCCGACAGCCCCGACCGCATACTCATCATAATGGCTGAGCATAAGGGTATCCACATTATTGAGCATCGTGTTAAGAAGGAGCTCTAAAAACATGGGACCTGCCAGCATGAGCAGGGGTGTCTTTTCGTCAATAACAATTGTTTTTTTATTCATCAAGTGTCCGTATTATTTAAGATCAGTACAGGGTTTTTAACTCCTCCTTAAGGTATGCAAGATACTTAAGGTAGTCTTCATCGCTGTTAAGATGCTCAAGGATCACCGGCATATCGGGATCTGTCTCATTCATTTTTGATACATAATACTTAAGAGGGAATTCACCGTCACCCGGGCCGCATTCCTCAAGCCTTAAGGTATACCTGCTGTCAAGGTGCACATCCTTTATATGGCAGCTCCTTATCTTACCGGCAAGAAGGTCCGCGCATTCATCCACGAACTCCTCGGGGTGAAAATACCTGTCTGATGAATTGATCATATTTATAACATCCATATGGACGGCAAAACGGTCCCTCTCAACAGCCTCAAGAAGCTTTACATACTCCCCCGGACCCGTCGGTATCATCCATGGCATGGGCTCGAGCGTGAAATATGTATCCTTTACATCCGCCCTGTCTATTATCTCACGGACCATCTTAACGGTAGCATCCCAGGCTTCCTTTGTGAAGTTCTCCCTGTATCCGCCGTCCCATACGGGCCCGAAGGCACCCGCCACATTTACCGCGCATCTGGCATTTAAGAAGTCCGCAAGCCTTAACTGCTCCACACAGTAATCCATGTTTTTCCTGCGCTCCTTGGGATCCTTTGCAAGGGCGTTTCTCCATATGCCGACCTCAGCTATCGTAAGTCCGGCTCTTTCGGCCGCTTCCTTATATGCTATTATCTTATCTTCCGGCTCATCGCTCTGCACGGGAAATACAACGGCCTTACAGCCCAGCTTCGTTTGATTTTCCGCCCATTCTTCGGGCGTATTATGTTTAAGGGGTGATGATGTACCCAGTTTCATATATATCTCCTGTTATCTTAAATTCTGCATTAATTCATCGGTATGACTTTTATATAAAATGGAGAACAGAGTCATCTATCTTGGAAACGCCTGCAAAGCCTGTCGAACTCATGATGTACCTTAGTTCATTGCCTACCGATCTTATGAAGGTTTTAACACCGTCTGCTCCGTCTTTTTCAAGTGAGGGAAGCATCGATCTTCCCACTGCTGCCGCATCGGCTCCAAGGGCCAGTGCCTTGAAGACATCCGCTCCGGTCGCGATACCGCAGTCAACGATGATCTTAACATCGCGTCCTTCAAGGGCCTTCTTTATCTTAGGCAGGATCATCATCGGTGGAACGGCGTATGGAAGCCGGCCGTGATGGTGACTCACGATCACCGCCTTGGCACCCGCATCCGCACTCTTTACCGCATCGGATACGCTTAAGACTCCCTTAACCACGAAGGGAAGCTTAGTTAACTCAACGTAACTCCTTATCATATCAAGGGTCTGCTCAGCCATGTCCTCGCCCACGACCACATCAAGTCCGTTCTCTCCGAAGATATGGTCTATGTCCATGCCTATCCCGAACGCACCCACACTCTCGGCATACTGCATCTGGTCCTTCACCTTGCCGTTATCCGCATAGGGCTTTACTATCCTCACAGTCTTAGCTCCCGTATCGGCAATTGCCTTAAACTGATCGTTCTCCATCATCCCGCAGAAATTAAGGATGTTTAAATCCCTTGCGGCCATGGAATACTCTTCCAGTCCGTTATGCTCTCTTCCGTTGTAATTCTTAAGATGGGGAAATGCGGGCGTCATCACAGGCATATCAAAAGTCCCGCCCATAAATTCAATCTTCGTATCGGCAACCACGGAATCGATAAACCTCTCCTCGATCAGTATCGAGTCCATGTACCTTTCGGTTATAACATTTGCATCAGAAATCCTTGTATTCTCCACTACCTTCACCTCCTCGTCTTTTATTATACCCCATACAATGCTATAATGAAACGGGGGGACGGTTCATCATTTTGAGTTCAAACGAAGGAGGACATGATATGAAGGCACTTTTTATCGGGGGAACAGGAACAATCAGTATGGGAATCGTAAGGCGGCTATCCGAAGATCCCCAGTGGGAGGTTTATCTTTTAAACAGGGGAAACAGAAAGTCAGACATTCCTGAGGGTGTGAATCTGATAACAGCTGATATTAATAATGAGGCCGACGTGGCGGATAAGCTTAAGGGGATGTCTTTTGATGTGGTGAGTGACTTTATCGCCTTTGATGTAAAGGCTGTAGAGAGAGATTACAGGCTCTTCAAGGATAACGCCCGTCAGTATATCTTCATAAGCTCGGCTTCGGCTTACAATAAACCGGCCGCAGTCTATATCATCACAGAGGGTACGACCCTTGCCAATCCCTACTGGGAATATTCGAGAAACAAGATCGCCTGCGAGGAATTCCTGATGGGCAAGTACAGGACCGAGGGCTTCCCGATGACCATAGTACGTCCTTCGCATACCTATGATGAGAGAAACATTCCTTTGGGGGTCCACGGCAGCAAGGGTTTCTACCAGGTTATAAAGCGTATGCAGGAAGGCAAGCGCGTGATCATCCAGGGCGACGGTTCCTCCCTGTGGGCACTTACCTTCAACAGGGACTTCGCCATCGGCTTTACAGGGCTTATGGCCAACAGGCATGCAATAGGCGAAGCCTTCCAGATAACAGGCGATGAGATCCTTAGCTGGGACCAGATCTATCAGACCATAGCCGATGCCCTGGGAGTTGAACTGAGGGCCTGCCATGTGGCTACCGATTTCCTATGCAAGGTGGGCGATCCTCTCGGATATGACTTTACCGGCAGCCTCAAGGGAGACAAATCGGTATCCGTGGTATTTGACAATAAAAAGCTTAAGAGGCTGGTCCCTCAGATGACCACGAACATCCCCTTCCATAAGGGTGTCCGGATCGCCCTTGACTATGTCCTGTCGCATCCGGATGAATACGAGGAGGATCCTGACTTTGACTCCTTCTGCGATAAGGTGATCAATGCCATCGACTCGGCCGCCGACAGCCTTAAGTAAAACCCATGTGCCACGGGGACGGTTCTTCGACGCGAAGCTAGTCCTTTAGGATTGGCACACTCGACACAAATTTTAGTGCGCCCAAGTATTGATTATGATAAAATATATCTGTATCTAAAACAGCGAAATTCAAGTACTGCGCCTGTTTTGAAAAACGTGAAGATTACGAGAGGAGAGCCCATGAAGAAAAGAATTGTCGTATCATTTATAGCAGGCCTTTTGGCGGTATCCATGTTTTCAGCCCTGACCGGATGCGGGAAGGATGTAAATGTAAACATCTACAACAGACCGTCGGAAAAGGCGGACAGCGAAGAAGCGGAAACGGAAGATGCCGATAACGATGAAGCAGAGGATGTCAAGCTTCCCGAGTATGAAGAATACAAAAGCAGCTGGGGCTGGTCGGTTGAGTATGATCCTTCCGTCATAACGGTAAATGAAGCTGACTATATGACTTCCTTCGTATATACCGGAGAGTCAGCCGGCACAAATATGATGGCAATAACCAACATCCCGGAGAGACAGGAGGATGAAGTTCTTGAGGAACTAGTGAATGGATTCGAAGATCCCGAGTCGATAACAAAGAGTGAGAGTTATTTCCCGGGAACAGGCGATAAATGGGGATACTGGATAACCCCTAAGGATAACGGTACCGGATCGGGCCTTGCAGAGGACATCTTTACCGGAGAATATAACGGCGGTGTCCTGATGTTTGAATTTATCACACATAAGTCGGGAGACGAAGAGATGGACATGGCAGTGAGCGATACCCTGTCCGCAATAATCGATTCGATCAAGTATACTGATTTTGAACCTCAGACCATGTATGCCGATTATCCCGGAGTCTATAAGCTTAGCGAGACCGAGGAGATCGAAGGTGAGGAAGTTACCTATGAATATTCCGTAACTCTTAACGAGGACCACTCGGGTGTTATAAGCATGCAGGATGATATCGATGTAATGTGGGGAAGCAATGTGCTCATCCAGGCCGACAATTCCTATGATTACAAGCTCGAAGGCGATAACCTGATCCTTGATCTGGATGGCAACTCTCTTACCTTTACCCGCGAAGGAGCTTCGAAGGACACAGGGGTTCTGCCGGCATATAAGTATCCCGGTGACGATAAGCTGATGGCTGCCGTATATGAATATATCGTTGAAGAATGCGGCAAGAATTATGAAAAAACGGATGTGTCGATACCTATGGTCAATCTGGTCGGTACCGATGACAGTGATCCCGATGATATCAAGGTTTGGGGTGACTACTGGATCGATAATTACAATCTTGAAGGTGATACTCTGGCAACACAGTCAGGCGGTTCCTATCCCGGATGCATCCACCTTAAAAAGTCAGGCGATGATTATGAGGTTACCGAGATGGAAGTTGTCGGTGACGGCTCTGACTATCTCCCCACTGCCAGGAAGATCTTCGGAAACAGGTTTGACGATCTGACGAAGGCGATGGATGATGAGAAACGTGCGCAAATAAGAGGACAGATCATAGCCGATTACGTTAAGGCCAATGATCTTAAGATAACCAAATATCAGGACTTCGGCTGGGATCCTGTGGACCTGCCGCTGTAAATTTATATGTAACAGAGGACGGGGGTGTGCCAGGGGGCGTGACATGGGGACGGTTCTTTTGGCACACTTGAAGCAATCCAAATTATAGATATTATTTATGACAAGTGTGCCAAAAGAACCGTCCCCCTGTCACGCCCTCTGGCACACCCCGTCCTCTTGTTTCTTTTTATCTGTAGAATATCTCTCCCAGTTTAAGGTCCTTCTTAAATGCAGGGATCGTTGTATTCTTGTCTATTATAACCGCTTCAATTCCCGACATCTCGGCCCAGTCAGCCATCTGTTCCACACTAAGGTCATACGTGAAGGCGGTATGATGTGCTCCGCCTGCAAGTATCCAGGCTTCGGCACCCGTGTACAGATCGGGATAAGGTGTCCAGTAGTTGGTCGCAACCGGAAGCTCAGGCATGGGTTTCTCGGTCTTCTTACACTCAACCTCATTTAAGATAAGGCGGAACCTGTTGCCAAGGTCAACGAGTGAAGCTGCTACGCCTCTTCCTTCCTTGGACGTGAATACGAGCCTTGCGGGATCCTCCCTGTCACCCATTGAGAGAGGCTTAACCCTGATACTGATGGGGCCGTCTGCGATCGAAGGACATATCTCAAGCATGTGGGCCTCAAGGATCCCTTCCTTGCCCCTTACGAGATTGTAGGTGTAATCCTCCATCATGGATGTTCCCCT
>JBGUQP010000147.1:0-4798 GCA_045131145.1 Lachnospiraceae bacterium
TACATCATTACGGGCCCTATCCCGGTAAGCAATCCAAGCGAAAATACCAGCGGGAGCATCAGAAAGATCGTGATTGTGGCATCCGTATAAGCTCCCATTGCCGTATCACCGCCGGCTCGGGCAACAGCCTGCTGGCCGTTCATGTAAACCCAGACAGGCATGAAGAATGACATAAGGACCACCATGTTCCTGCATATCGAAATCGCATTGTCGCTGAGCCTTCCGAATACCACCGGCACAAGCAGGGTCGTGACAAATCCGAACACCATCATAAGAAGGCCAAACACTGCCGCGCCCGATAGGATCCACGTCTTCTGCTGCCTTGCTTCCTTAAGCTTTCCTTCACCGAGGGTCTTCCCTATAATGACTCCGGTAGCCGAGTATATCCCTCCGAAAGCTATAAAGAACAGGTTGGCTATCGCAAAACTCGATGCCATGCCCGACACGACATCGGCGCCTCCCCTTCCGTTATAGATCGCTGTGGTTATGGTCTCGGAGAGCACCCAGGTCATCTCGCAGAATAGGATCGAAGCTCCCTTCTTAAGCGTCTTTTTAAACTGCTCGCGGGCAACCTTAAACAAGCTGCCTAAGCTCACGGCAAAATCAGGCTTCTCCCTTATATATATACCCATAAAGATAATAAGTTCGAGCCCTCTTGCGATAACCGTGGCGTATGCGGCTCCCCTTACTCCCATCATCGGCAATCCCATATGACCGTAGATAAGCATCCAGTTAAATCCCGTATTGGTCAGAGTGGCGATTATCGTAACGATGAGCGGAGCCCTGACTTTGCCCATGTCTCTCAATGAAGATGCTATACACATGGATACGGTCATCGGTATTCCGATAAGAAACATGATCCTTATATAGCTCACCGCTTCGTCAAGGATCATTTCGGCCTGCGTGTTTCCTATGAGCATGAGGGCCAGCACATTTCTCGGAAATACGATGCACACAAGGAAATAGGGGATGGCAGCCACAAGTCCCATGATCAGTTTAAACCTGAATGCCTGCTGCATTCCTTCCCTGTCCTTCGCACCGTAGAACTGCGTAAGAAAGATACCTCCCGTCATACATATGGCGTTGATATATACCATAAAGACAAAGAGTACCTGACCCGCTACATTTACACCCGACATCGATATGTCTCCAAGGCCCGAAACCATAAAGTTATCAATAAGAGACACCATGTTCTGTATCAGCTGCTGCAGCATGATCGGTATCGCTATCGTTAATGCATTTTTATAGAATTGTCCGGGACCAAACAGGTTTTTCTTATTAATCCCAAGCATCTTATCCACCTCCGTTAAACCAGACATAACCTCATAACAGCAGAGCCATTCTATCACCGGCAACCAAAAAAAACCCAAATCACACGGATTCGGGTCATTTTCACACCGAACATGATCATAATATCAGCATGGGTTCTGGTACTTCTTCTTATCGGTAATGTCAACGAACATTCCCACATAAGAAAGAGGGACTCCGTTCTCGCGCCTCAAAAGCCTTCCGATCGCATGGAACCATCTCCATTCTCCGCTCTTGACCTTGAGGCGATATTCGACATCATAGTTTTTCTTACCGGAATAGTCATTTATGGTATCATTGAACTCCTTTAATACTGCCGGTTTAAAAGATGGGTAAGCGTATCCTCTTTGGCCGTCAGCACATACAGCGACAGATAATAGATCAGCAAAAGGGAAGCAAAGAGCGTACTGTAGTCCACATCTGTATCCAGAACAATGTGGAAGATCACACCGGCGGCGGCTGCAATAATACTTATCAGGATCCCCTTTCTTTCCGCCGTACCATACCGCGCATACCGTATTGTAAATGCACCGATAAAGAGGATAACATACAGTAAAAATAGAAAATAGGGATAATAGCGCATGGGACCGTCCGCCGCAATATACAGGTTCTTATCGTCAAACCAGTAGATAAGATGTGTCCACTGGGAAGTATACAGAAGCGGGGCGCTTACAAGAAGCGGCAGATAATATAATAACCTGTGCTTCTTCACGAATTCCGCCATATCTATGATCCCCATCATGATTATGGGATGCAGCAGGTAGATCGTAGGTGTCAGGATTATCCTTGTCAGGGTCAGATAGCCTATCTCTCTGGTATATCGTTCAACCGCCCAGCACAACGCTTCCACGAAGATCAGGATGATCACGATACGGGTTTTCTTTATCGTACCTGCGTCAAGATGAACATTGGACTTAAGCATTACCCACAGCCCAACCAGCTCCACTATCATAATATAATTACTCAGCACCAGCGACGCGATACTCATACCGGTCTCCTTTCATCTTTCGCATCCAAAATCAGATATTCGTGATTATTCCTAAGCATCGGTTACACCCGTGATATAATCCCGGTCCCAGAGAAGGATCTTAAGCTTCGCGGCCAGGTCGATCGCAGGCTGCGTGTAGTACTGGTTCGTGATCACCACGCCAACCATCCTGTCGTAGTAATCCCTCCCTGCATACACCTCCTGCACGGCCTTTACTCCGATAGGTTTATCGTAGCACTTGCACTGAAAGGCATAGGATATCCCATCCCTTTCGGCCAGGATATCAACGCCGTAATCCCCGCTGCCCCTGGTCACTTCGACATTCATAAACCCATTCTTCTTAAGAAGATCGGCACAATAATACTCAAAGTCATGCCCTTCCATCTCATCAACGGGCAGGGGACGTATGCTTCCCGCCCTCAGCCGTATGATCAGGTAAATACAGATCAGCGTTATAACTGCGATCAAAATATATAAGATAATGCTTTTATCCATCCCCTCTGCTCCTCCCACCTGAAGCTGCCTTTATATATGAACCATCCGCAGACTGCTGCATCGGATGGAATTCCCTGCCTGTATATAATAATTTCTTTCTAACGAATTATATCATGCCGGCGTTTATATGGAAACTCAGGGTTGTGCCGTGTTTTGCAGGTGTGTTTTGCAGGCGTGTTTTGTAAGACTTTCCGGTGCTCCGTCCTAAGTTCGCTCGAGTCCGGGTTCGTCGTATTTGTCGGGTTTGTCGGGTTTTAAATTACGTTTGTTATCATTTATCTCGGGTTGAATGATGATAATAATTTATCGTTTTTCGATAAATATTTATTGACATATCATCCCGGAGGTGGTATTTTATCCACGTAAGGGCTTATACACGTAAGGTCACAGTCCGGATTACAGGCAAGATCAAAGGCCGGATTACAGGCCGGATCAAAAGTCTTACACGATTAAGTGTCTGACATTATTAAATGTATGACATGATTAAATGTCTGACATTATTAAATGTATGACATGAATAAAAGGAGCGAAGGATCATGAAACAGGATGCACTTGCCAAATGGATCAAGTTTGTAATAGCAGGCGTTGGGGTATGCGGCTTTATCGTTTATTCGGTGATCATGCCCCGGTTCGGAGCCTATCTGGTAAAACAGAATACCATGCTTGAGAGAAACGTTCTTCCCTGGCTTATCCTTATATGGGTAAGCGCCATCCCCTGCTACGGGGTACTGGTCCTCGGATGGAAGGTAGCCGACAATATAAGGCAGGACAAGACCTTCTCCTACGATACGGCGAAGTATCTTAAGTGGGTATCATACCTGGCCATGGGCGATTCGATATTTGTATTTATAACGCATGTGATTTTCCTTATATTGGATATGTCCGCAGCAGCCGTCATGCTGGTCATCATAATAGTTGTTTTCTTCGGGGTTTCAATATCGGTTGTTGCGGCTGCAGTCTCACACCTGGTGATCAAGGCGGCAGAGATCCAGGAAGAGAACGAACTTACGGTTTAAGTTCCCGATACGGCTATGGAGCAATAAGGAGGAAAACGATGGGCCATCTGGTATTTAATATAGATGTTATGCTGGCAAAACGAAAAATGAGCGTGACTGAGCTGTCGAACCGCGTGGGGATCACGCTTGCAAATATGTCGATACTTAAGACGGGCAAGGCCAAGGCTATCAAGGTGTCAACGATCGAGGCACTGTGCGATATCTTAAAGTGCCAGCCCGGCGACCTTTTTGAATATGTCGAAGAGACTGAGGACAGCACCTAAATTTGTGAAGTGTGCACTGCCAAGCTCGCTTGAGCAGGGCATACTTTACAAATTTAAGTATTTGACGAAGTCAAATGCAGCGAAAAATGCGCAGCATTTTGAGCCTGTCCTCAGTATTGTTACAACCACAGGACAACACAAAAATGCGCCGCATTTTGAGCCTGTCCTCAGTATCTATACGATCATCATTAACTAAAAGGAGAACAACCATGGAAACAATCAAAAACATACGGCTGAGCCTCTTCTGCGGCATCTATGCCCTCTTTTATACCTTCTGTCTTTATAAGAATTACAGCGGAGTGACTTTCCCTTTTTTCGCCGTGGGGACCTTGTGCTTTTTCTTATATTATATGAAAAAACAAGGTCTTACTATGAAAAGGTTTTCCGTTTTAACAGCGGCCGCGATACTGGCATTGTCGATCAATATATGTCTGACTGACAGCATCTATCTGGCTGTATTCGACAGGGTTTTTATTTTTGTACTCTTTTTCACCCTTTTCCTGACCAATTTATATGATGATTCGACCTGGGACACCTCAAGATACACAGCAGCGATAGTATCCACTATATGCTCGCTGCTCATATATCTTCCCAGGCCGATACAGGACCTTATAAAGAGAAAACGGCAGCGTGAAGACACGGGGACGGTTCTTCTGTCTTCACACGCTGATGAAACAGACAGCCTTCAGTCTAATGAAGACAGCAGAACCGTCCCCGTGTCTTCATCA
>JBGUQP010000148.1:0-2167 GCA_045131145.1 Lachnospiraceae bacterium
GTATAAGGAGGACTTCCTTAAACTGAAGGGTCTTGTAAAGCATGTGGATACGAGGCTTGAGAGGGCCCTCGGCAACACCAACCGCAAGCTTTTGTCACTGAAGCGTGAGTGCGAGACCTTTATGGTCCTTGATGACATAAGTGATATTATCATGTCCCTGAACCGTCTTATGGGAAGGCTTGAGACCTTTCTTGACGAGCAGGAGCATTTCCCGCAATCCGAGGAGGTGCTCGACTTCTACTTAAAGGTCCGCCACTTCCTCAACATGCATGACCAGATGGGTGAAAACGATTACAGAATCTATTGTGAGCATGTCACACAGGGGGATTTCAAGCTTAAACTTCTGTGCGTAAATCCCTCGGAATCGCTAAAGCTCAGGCTCCTTAAGGGTGTGAGCACGATCTTCTTCTCCGCTACGCTGCTTCCTGTCAATTATTTCAAGGATATGCTGGGGGCGGACCCGTCGGATTACGCGGTCTATGCCCATTCTATTTTTGATGTGAAGAAGAGAGGACTCCTTATTTCGAGGGATGTAAGCTCCAAGTATACCAGGCGGTCCGAGACCGAGTATGTAAGGATCGCGGGCTATATCCATGATATCTGCACGGCAAGAGAAGGGAATTACATGGTATTTTTCCCCTCTCATGCCTTCCTCTCGCAGGTCCTTAAAGCCTATGAACTTTATCTGGATACGGATGGTATAAGACTGCTGGTACAGAAGATCAATATGAAGGAAGAGGAGAGGGAGGAATTTTTGTCTAATTTTATTAAGAATGACAAGCCGGCTCCTGCGGCTCCTGATGAGGATAAGCTCCTGCCGGATCTTACGGGACCTTCAGACTGCAAAATCCTTATCGGTTTCTGTGTTATGGGCGGTATTTTTGCCGAAGGGATCGACCTTAAGAATGACTCGCTGATAGGAGCCATAATCGTGGGGACCGGCCTTCCCATGGTCACAAACGAGAGGGGGATCCTGAAGGAAGCCTACGAATCGGAAGGTCATGACGGGTTTGATTATGCTTACAGGTATCCGGGGATGAACAAGGTCATGCAGGCGGCCGGACGGGTCATAAGGACTGTGGATGATGTGGGTATTGTTGCCCTGCTTGACGAGCGATTCCTAACTCCGCCCTATATGAAGCTCTTCCCCAGAGAATGGAAGGATTATGAAGTTTGTTCGGCGGCGACGGCAGGCGGGATGGCGGCTGAGTTCTGGGAGGGCCATGACGGAGAGGATCCGGATGAAGAGGCTTTGGGAAAAGATGATATGGCAAAATATACTTTGGCAGAAGATGAAAAAGTAGAATAGTCACATTTGAGCATAAATATCATGTTTAAAGTCAATTATACATATCGGATGGAAATGTCAGAAAAAAAGCAACAAATTAAGGGCAGATTTATTGAATTAAAGATTATTATATTGTATAATCTACTGTGAGTTCATTTGGAAAATGAATAAGTCCGGATTACCGGACGGCGACATCAAGGGGGTACATCATGGGAAACCAGAAAACAAAAGAAAAAGGCAGTGTGAAGAAGGCGGCCGGACAGAAGGTTTCATTTATCAATTCGATCTGTTTTAAGATAATCGCACTGGTGTGTGCATCAATGATCGTTGCGGTAGTGGTCGTAATGCTGCTTACCGTATCTAAGTTCAAACAGTCCATGGCCGATCAGGTCAGCACGCAGCTTCAGTATATGGCTGAGGCCGAGAGGGATTCGATAGATACGATCACGGGCGGGGTTGTCCAGATGATCAGTTCTTATGCCGAGATCCTGGATCCTGTAGGCATTGAAGGATATGAAACCACAAATATCATGCTGGTTACACCGGAGCTTTTCTGCAAGTATTCCCAGAAGGGGCCTCATGCCAGCGAGGATGTGACTTTCCAGGAATTTGCAGATGCCATAGCTGCCGGAGAGAGCGGGACCTTTTCCTATAATGACGGCGGCACAGAGAAGATGGCTGCCTATTCGATCCTTAAGGTGGGATATCTTCTGGTTGTTGATGTAAATAAGTCAGAGGTGTCCGGTAAGGTCAATGCGATCCGTAACACAGCGATCGGCGTGGCAGTAATAGTTCTTATAATATGTGCGATACTGGCTTATATCTTAAGTGCGATGATAGTTAAGCCCCTCGGTATGCTTACGGATGTGATCGAGAGGA
>JBGUQP010000149.1:0-10006 GCA_045131145.1 Lachnospiraceae bacterium
GTACCAGCCGTATAGTAAAGATCATCAAGGCAGGCTGACATAAAGATTTAAACCCCGGTTATCACGGAAGAAGATTTCCTATAAGACCGAGGATCACACCGATAAAGGCTCCGAGAGAAATGATGGTGTTAAGCTCCTTCTTCATTACCGACATTATCAGTCTCTCGAGCTCATCTATCGGCATTGAGTTTATCTTATCTTCAATAAGGGCGGCTATATCAATATGAGACATTGACCTGTCTATATTCTCACTTATAAGCCGGCTGTAACCGTCTGTGATCGCATCCTGAAGGTTTGGTTCTTTATTGCCGGCACTTAAGATAAGCTCTTCCACGGAACGGGAGTCCGTTTCTTCAAGCTTCTTATCTACTATCGCCTTAACATAATCAATTCCCTTTTCATCAACTACACCCTGCATACCCTGTGCAACAGACATGACTATCGAATCTATGCGTTCCCCGGGAATGAGCCTTCCTAGTGTTTTGGAATGTACCCTCTCTTTTATATAATCAAGTCCGAATTCCTCCATTATGGAAGAAAGATCTATGGAATCAACTATCTCTTTACTTACAGCAAGGCTTAAGTCCGATCTTTTATCAATATATTCTTCCTCCGACAAGGCTGCGATAAGACGGATCTCACTGCCAATATCCTTTCTTAAGTGCTTCATTACAGCACCTGTAACATGCTCTTTTACTTCATCCGACAAAAGCATTGCCTCTATATCGGCTTTTGTCAGAAGGGAATCGGATACCGCATGTCCCACGGCAGATGCAAGCCTTGAGCGTCCTTTGGGGATGGCTCCCGGTGTAAAGGGGAGTATGTGTCCGAAAAGGCGTACTTCTTTCCTTGGGTAAAAAAGCATCTTAACCGCTATATAGTTGGTAAAACAGCCAATTATCCCCCCTATAAGAGGTCCTGTTATATATGCTATGTTCATATCTTTTCCTTCATGATCGTTTCATACTAAATTACCATATTTACAGTCTTTTTTCCACCCGTCTGTTATACAGATCATAAAAGACCCTTTCCATCTCATTTTGCTTGTATTTTATTTAATCTTTTCATATAATCATGTTCAAAGTGATTTGATGGAGGGATATTATGATCCGTTTTATAGCTTCGGCTCTGTATCTTTTATTATATCTTATAATCACCCTGCCGCTTGAACTTATCCTGTTCATTATAGGTAAGTTCAACATGCCCCTTCGGGATAAAATAGGGTATTTCTGTGTGAAATACATCGGCTTCGGGGTCGTTACCAAATTTTCAGGAGCTAAAATAATAGTTAACGGGCTTGAGAACATACCAAAAGACAGCGCCTGCCTCTTTGTCGGTAACCATAACAGCTTCTTTGATGTAATTATAAGCTATACCTTCATGAAGAGGCCAACCGGATACATAGCCAAAAAAGAATTCGAAAAATACCCTTCTCTCAATGCATGGATGTATTTCATCCGCTGTGTCTTTATTGACAGAAAAGATGTCAAGCAGGGAATGAAGACAATACTTAAGGCAGTTGAATATCTGAAAGAAGGAATAAATATCTTCGTGTTCCCCGAAGGTACCAGGAGCAAGGATGGGAAGATGCTTCCCTTTAAGGAAGGATCGATGAAGATGGCTGAGAAATCCGGCTGCCCCATAATTCCCGTAGCCATATCCAATACAGCCGCAATGTTTGAAGATCATTTTCCCCGTATCACACCTGAAACGGTGGTCTTTACCTTTGGAAAACCCATATATGTAAAGGATCTTGAGGGCGAAGACAGAAAACATGTGGGACAATATGTGCAGAATATAATACAGGATACGCTTGATAATGTTAATGCCCCGCTGCTTAACTGATTTACAGACCCAAACCGTGAGGAAATAAAATGAGTATAAAAGATGATGTTAAAAATATGAAACTCGCTGCACCTTTTCTTGCAGCATCTTCGATAGAAGAAAGAAACACTGCCCTTAGATCTATCGCAGCTTCCCTCAAGACAAATGCGGATAAGATCTTTGCCGCAAATAAAGAGGATATCGACAGGGCCGAAGAAAACAATATCTCCCAGGCTGTTATGAAGCGGCTTAAGTTCACTGAAGGCAAGTTAAATGATTGTCTTAAGGGAATAGAACAGCTAATCCTTCTTGATGATCCCCTGGGCAGGATCACACTTGCAAGAGAGCTTGATGAAGGTCTCACACTTAGGCGGATAACCTGTCCCATAGGAGTCATAGGTGTTATTTTCGAGGCAAGGCCCGATGCCCTTGTCCAGATATCCACTTTATGCATCAAGAGCGGGAACTGTGCCATCCTTAAGGGAGGAAAAGAAACTTCAAGTACCAATAAGGCTCTTTTTGATATCATCCATGAAGCTGTCATAAGTGCGGGACTTCCGGAAGATTCCATGCTCCTTGCACAGACCCACAGTGAGATAGATGAACTTCTTGACTGTCACGGGTATGTCGATCTTCTCATTCCGCGGGGGAGCAACGCCTTTGTACGTTATATCATGGACAATACTAATATCCCGGTAATGGGTCATTCGGACGGTATCTGTCATATCTATGTGGATAAGGATGCCGATAAGGATAAGGCAATAAAGATAATAATAGATGCCAAGACCCAATATACTGCCGCATGCAATGCAGTTGAGACTCTGCTCGTAAACAGGGCCATAGCAGGTGATTTTCTGCCCTTGCTTGCAGAATCACTTAAAAAATGCGGTGTTAAATTAAGAGGAACAAAGGAAGTAAACGACATTATAGATGTCGAAAAAATAGATGAGGACGGATTTATCGAATATCTCGATCTTATAGCATCGGTTAAACTCGTAGATAATGTGGATGAAGCGATAGACCATATTAACAGGTTCGGTTCCCATCATACCGATTCCATAATAACCGAAAATAAAGAAACCGCCGAACGGTTCCAGCAGATGGTCGATTCGGCGGGTGTCTATCATAACTGTTCAACAAGGTTTGCCGACGGCTTCCGTTACGGATTCGGTGCGGAAGTCGGAATAAGCACCGGCAAGATCCATGCCCGTGGTCCCGTGGGTCTTGAAGGTCTTGTTACCTATAAATACAGGCTTTCGGGAAACGGTCATATAGTAGACGATTATGCAGCAGGCAGAAAGTCCTTCCATTTTAAAGACCTGTGATCTTATTACAGCTTGGCTCCTCCCTTTGAGCCGCCAAAGCTTGCACTGTTTAATATATTTGTATCAAATGTGAAGGTCAGGCTCTCTTCCTGACGAGCCCTCTTAAGGCATAAGTCTATCATCCGGCTTAAGAGTTCCTTATAGGGTATGCCGACCGGCTCCCATAAATAGAAGGACAGAGATCCCGGTATAGTGTTTATCTCGTTAAAGTAGAGCTTACCGTTCTCCTCATCTATCATAAAGTCGATCCTGGCAACCCCGTTACAGCCAAGCAGTTTAAAGGCCCTGACCGCCAGGTCCCTGATCTCTTCCCTTTTTTCACCGGATAATTCCGCAGGTATCTTACGTGATACACTGGCCATACCCTTGGATCCCCCGCTCTTTGAATTACTTACATACTTATCCTCATAGCTTAATATCTCATCGGTGTGCAGCGGCTCCTCACATTCGGATGCTATGGCATCATTCTCATCCCCCAGAACCGCACAGTTTATTTCCCTCAGTTTACTTATCGCATGCTCAACGAGAACCTTGGTCGCATACCTGAAGGCATCATCTATTGAATTCGTAAGTTCAACCCTGTCCTTTGCTACGCTTATACCGACGCTTGAACCTAAGTTGACAGGTTTAACTATGGCAGGATACCCTATCTCCTTCTCCACATTGTCAAGAAGTGTTTCCATATCCGAATAATCCGACAAGGTATAGAGCCTTGCATCAAGAACAGGAACATTACCTTCCTTAAGTACCGCCTTCATTATGAATTTATCCATTCCGATGGCAGAAGCCGTAACATCACAGCCTACAAAAGGGATCCCTACCGTCTTAAGATAGCCCTGGAAGGCACCGTCCTCAACATTGGTGCCGTGGACTACGGGGAAGGCTATATCTATCTCTTTTTCAGGATTCTTACCAAACTTTTTAACCGGAAAACCCGTAAGCTTAACATGTCCGTTTTCATTTATCATGATCACCCGCTGTGACCTTGACAGTAAGGCATTTATATCCTTATAAGCTTCAATATTGCCTATATCTTCACCTATATACATTTCATTCTTCTTGGTCATGTATACGGGAATAACCTCGTATTTATCCGTATCCATGGACAGGATAGCCTGGATACCGGATATTACCGAAACCTCATGCTCTACACTCTTACCGCCAAATAACATGGCAACCCTTGTTTTCATTTATACAACTCCTTATCTGCATTATAAAATTGCGCATTTGCTACGTGTTTTCCATTTTAGTACGTTCGCTTGGGGGTGTCAATCAGACTCACACCCTGATACTCCCCGGAGTTACTCCCTTAAGCTTCTTAAATGCCCGGATAAAATGACTCTGATCCGAGTATCCGAGCTCCATGCTTACATCATTTAATGAAAGATTAGTAAACTTTAACAATTCCTCTGCCTTCTCAACCCTCAGCATTTCAAGGTGTTCCTTGCATGAACGCCCGTAAAGGTCCTTAAAGGTCCTGGCAAAATGCGGATAGCTCATATTGCATCTTTTTGCAAGTTCCTCAACCTTAAGATTTTCATCTAGATGCATGTCTATATATTCAAGTATATTCTGAATAGTGATCTCATCCCTTGAAACGTAGTCGGAAACATCCGAAAAATCGAGCCCTTCCCTTTGCCAGATCCTAATGATCCTTGTCATCAATATGCACAGTTTCGCATTGACTGAGATATCATACCCGATCTCTTTTTCATTAAGTTCCTTAACACAATCGGCATAGATATCCTCAAAGCCATTGTCTCTGCATTCTTCTTCATCAAAAAACACCCTGGCATTCTGCCCTCTTGCCGCATTCAGCAGGGTCTGTATCCTGGGAGTGATTCCCGAATTGACCGTAAGCCTTGCTGCATCAAACTTAATTCCAAAAAACACTGCCTTCTTAACGGAACTTGCCGACATTGAATGTAAGCTGTCCGAGAAAAAGAGGAGCATCTGCCCTTCATTAAGGTAGTATTCCTTCTCATTCAGGCTTGCAAACATGTTTCCCTGAACCATATATATCATTTCGACATAATGATGAAAATGAGGTCTGACCGGAAAATCACCCTTATGCGTGTCGAACACAAAGGCTTCATAGGGAGTGTTCAATATATCACTGTACTCATATAAATAATTCATATATTTCCTCTGATGATTAAGATTTTTTCATTCAAAAATCCCACAATACAGGTGTTTCTATACACTTATGATAGATTTTTTCAATAAACTGATTGATTTATTATATCATAAATCCGCCAAAGGTCTTATATTTTTATCTGCAACTTTAAATATTTTATGAGGGATCATCATGAACAGAAGTAATATAAAGGATATGACAAAAGGGAATGAGTTTAAGCTCCTTATCGGCTTCTCAATACCCATGCTTATAGGAAATCTCTTCCAGCAGGTATATAACCTGGTGGACTCAATAGTTGTCGGTAAATATGTCGGTGCCGATGCCCTTGCAGCTGTCGGTGCAACAGGTTCCCTTGGTTTCCTGTTTTTTTCCCTATGTATAGGACTGACCGGCGGTATCGGTATCGTTATATCCCAGCATTTCGGTGCAGGGGATGATGTGAATGTACGAAGAACAGTCTTTAACTCAATATATATTATAGCTGCAACAGGGATCATCATGTCCCTGCTCGGAATACTGCTTGCAAGGCCTATCCTCACATGGCTGCGTACTCCCGCCAATATTCTTGATGACGCGGTAATATATATGCAGATTTCAAGCGGGGGGATACTTGCGATAGCTGCCTACAACTGTATTTCCTCAATACTAAGGGCTCTGGGCGACTCCAAAACACCCCTTATATTCCTGATATTTGCAAGCCTTATAAATGTAGCTTTGGATCTTTTGCTCGTTATCCGTTTTAACTTAGGAGTTAAGGGTGTTGCATATGCTACCATAATCGCCCAGTTACTGGCAGCTGCGGGAAGTCTTATTTACGCAATGCGCAGTAATCCCTATTTTCGGATAAAGAAAGAGGAGATGCTGTATGATAAAGTGATCGCTCATAAGTGTTACAGACTGGGACTTCCTCTTGCGATCCAGTCTTCCCTTATAGCCGTCTCATGTGTTGCCCTCCAGAGCGTGGTCAACACCTTCGGTTCACTGGTTGTTGCTGCATTTACGGCAACCTCAAGGATCGAACAGCTGGTACAGCAGCCCTTCAACTCACTGGGAATGGCATTATCCACCTTCACAGGACAGAATATGGGAGCAGGCAAGCTTGACCGTGTAAAGAGTGCCTTTGCCAAATCAATATTCCTGGTTGCCCTCTTCTCTCTTGTTATGCTTGGGATTTTCTATACATTCGGAAACAATATAATGATGGTATTTGTTTCGGATACCGATGTTATAGCTTTTGGTACCAACGCTCTTAAAATAACATCCTGGTTCTATTTTGCACTCGGTATCATCTATGTCGTAAGGGGACTGTTAAACGGAGCAGGTGATGCTGTCTATGCCATGATAAACGGTGGTGTCGAAGTAGCGGGCCGTATCATTTTTTCAAATACCCTTATACTGATACCCTCTGTCGGCAAGTGGGGGGTCTGGCTTGCAACGGCACTTACATGGTTTATAACAGGTGCCGCAAGTCTTATAAGATATAAGCAGGGCAAATGGAAGCTCATAAGAGTGGTTGATGATAAAAAAGAGAAAAAGGAGAAATCAGAAACATGGAGTACATTAAGGGAATCACATTCGGAGCCTTCGCAGGAGCGGGTGAATTTGAGAAGAAGCAGGCTTATATAAGCCTGGATAAACTGATAGAGGGAACCGGTGCCAATTATATAGTCCTTGTTCCAAACGGCTTACAGGATACTCCCCAATCCCAGGAAATAGATTATACATCTCCCGCCAATCTTAAGGACAGTGAACTTATAGAAATGATACATCATATTCATGATAAGGGGTTGAAGGTTGCCCTTAAACCGACTGTCAACTGTAAGAACGGTACCTGGAGGGCCCATATATGTTTCTTTGATAAGGACGTACCCTGTGAACCCAAATGGTCGGTATGGTTTAAGGCCTACACCGATTTCCAGCTCCATTACGCAAGGATTGCTGAGGAAACGGGAGTTGATATGTTCATCGCAGGCTGTGAGATGGTCCAGTCAGAGCACCGGGAAGAGGAATGGCGAAAACTTATATCGGACATAAGGACTCTCTATAGCGGACCTGTTACCTATAATACCGATAAATACCAGGAGGATAACGTTACCTGGTGGGACTGCCTTGATTATATCTGTTCCAGCGGGTATTATCCCATAAATGACTGGGAAGCTCAGCTTGACAGGATAGAAACCGTCGTGAAGAAATATAACAAACCCTTTTTCTTTGCGGAAGCCGGTTGTAAGTCTACCCTGGGATCCTCTGAAGTGCCTAATGACTGGACCATTTCTGGTCCTGCCGATAAAGAGGAACAGGCTCGCTGGTATGATACCATGTTCAATGCGGTAAATAAGCGTGATTTTGTTGAAGGTTTCTTCTTGTGGGATTGGAGCATCAGGCTTTATAATAGTAAAGACGCAATAAATGATACGGGCTACGATATTTACGGTAAGCCTGCCTGTGATATAGTAAAGAATTTCTACGGATCGAAGTGATCATGACCATTTATCTAGATAATATCACCAAATCATATAACGGAACGGAAGTATTAAAGGATGTAAGCATATCCATTGAAGACGGGAAATGCTACGCGATCGTGGGTAAGGAAGCCTGCGGGAAAACAACCCTTCTTAAGATATTTATGGGTGATGTTAAACCCGATGAAGGGAAGGTAAGCAGGATGGGCGATTATAAATATCCCACCCTCCATACCGCCTATGTTCCTCAGACAGATGACCTTAATCCCAAAAAAAATGCCCTCTGGAATGTTAAAAAGGCCCATCGTACTATTTCAAAAGGAAGTGCGGAAGAAGAACTCAAGCGATTTTTTACCGATGATAAGATAAAGTGTCCTGTCGGAGAACTTAAGGATTCCGAGAGACGGTTCATCTGCATTGTAAGGGCAATGCTGATACCGGCTGACTTTGTGGTGCTTGATGAACCCTTCAGGGACATGTCGGAAGAAGAGACTAAAAATGCCCTGGATTATGTCATGAACAAGCTCGGAACCAGACCCCTCATCTTAGCACAAAAAGAAGACCCTGAATCGAAAATCTTCAGGGTCATCCGTCTGTCATGATCCGAAAATCATTTAAGGTCGTATTCAAGACGAACCGTGATAGAGGCGGTCTTATATCTTGATGAAGAATCGAATGCTCCGTCATAGGAATACGAACCGGTTCCCGAATTCTTGGCCGTTATCTGAAAAACTCCCAGATTCGAATTCTTAAGCTTACCAAGGGTCGCCCCAGCATTACCCGCTATTATATCGATCCTGTCCCTGGCATTCTTTGATGCCTTGTCAATAAGATCAAGCTTTAATTCATCAAGTCCCGAATAGTAGTATTCCGGAGATCCGGATGTAAGCTCTACTCCTGAGTCAAGCAGGCTTGAAATATCCCTTGATATCATCTCCACATTCTCAACATTATTGGAAGTAATGACAACGCTCTGGGTAAGAGTATATCCGTTTGGTTCACTTCCTATATAATTACCGTTGTCATCATAGTTATCCTTATAGTTTTTCGTGATATCCACTGAATTGAATACGATCTCATCTTCTTCAAGATCATTCTCCAATAGGTAATCAAGAACCCTGTCCGCATCCTTACGGATCTTCTTATAGGCATCCTTTGAGGAAACTGCCCATGCGGAATAAGTTCCCCTCCATATGATAGTATCTGCTTCAAAGTCAACGCTGGCACTTCCGGTTGCGGCTATCGTATGTTCCGAATCAGACTTAAAATGTGCAAGCCCGAAAGCCAGGGCAGCACAGCTTATTATTACGGATACACCGATAATAAGAGGACCTGCCCAGGAATTCTTCCTTGTTTTCTGTTCTGTGTTCCTCTCTTCCATAATCTACCTCCAAAAAATCCATGAAATACGGTATAAATGTACCATATCTCATGGATCCTGGCAAATTAGTTAAACTGACGACTCCTCCTCCCAAAACAACTCATCAAGGGTTTTGTTAAGGACCCTGCATATGGCGATACATAGATTTATGGTCGGATTGTAATCACCCTTTTCTATGGCACTTATCGTCTGTCTTGATACTCCACACTTCTTGGCAAGATCATCCTGGGACAGATCCATGCCGGCTCTTGCTGCCTTAAGTTTTAAATTCTTCATAGGTCAGTCCTCCTCATCTTCCTTATTCTTATCGATGAGATGCTTGATACCCATCTCAATGATAAGTATTGCCATCATTATTATCACAAGTATGTTCATCATGGGAGCTCCGCCTATACCGTCTCTTTCAAATACTCCGCTTAAAGCAGGCATCACTACGGGTATAAGGTTAAGCAGAAGGCATATACCAAAAATGATAAAATAGCGTTTTTTATCATTATTAAGTCCCCAGTAAACATCATTCCATACGCAGTATGCTCCTAAAACCGTACATCCCAGGAATATTCCGAAGAATTCACTGACATAAGGTTCTACCGGGATCGATATGCCTGTAAAGGATAACCCGATCTTAAAAACATGATACATGATCATTGTATAAAAAGCATATTTATAAGCCTTGCCCCTGATCCTTTGCTGTCTCTCATCATACTCGCTCTTTATCTTCTTGTCCGTGTTGGCTATCTTAAAAAATATTACTACCAAGACTAAACCTACAATTAACCCTACTACAAATCCCATTCCCTTTCCATCCATTACTTTCTTCCTCCTATTTCACTTTAAATCTTATCATTGAAATCCGGGTTGATACTGCAAATGTTCC
>JBGUQP010000150.1:0-2346 GCA_045131145.1 Lachnospiraceae bacterium
AGTCCGAACAATGCACCGAATACTACGCAGGCAAAAAGTACCCAGAAAGGTGAAAGACCGATGGAATCGCCCACGATATGAGGTGTGAGCAGATTACAGTCAAACTGCTGAAGTATGATGATGAATATAACAAAATACAATGCCTTCAAAGGATCAAAGCACAGTATCAGGAATGCACTCGGAATACCGCCGATATACGGTCCGAAGAACGGTATAACATTTGTTACCGCTACTATAACGCTTATAAGTACCCTGTAAGGAAGGTCCATGATAAACATTCCTATGAAACAGAGAACTCCTATGATGACAGAGTCAACGATCTTGCCTGTAATGGCGCCGGTAAACTTATAATGGCACTGTCTTGCCACTCTTATGATAACATTGGCTCTTCTTCTCTTAAAAATTGAGTAAACGATCTTCTTTGCATGTGCTCCGAAGGTATCCTTTGCAAGAAGGATATATACGGAAAATACGATACCGATCAGAATGTCATAAACAATACCGAATACGCTCCATACACCGCTTGCGACATATCCTACTATATCCGAGGTATAATTGAATACCTTGTCGTTTATAAAGTCCTCGATATATGTGGTACCCTTTTCAAAGGCATCCCTCAACCATAAGGAAAACTTCGAATCGCCGTTTAATACGCCGCTGAACCATTCCTTAAGATTCTCGCTCTGCTTAGGCAATATATCCACAAGACCGTCCTCATTATCGGTACCCATGACGGTATCGGTAAGTTCGGGGATAAGAAGATACAGTACTATTGAAAAGCACAGTACAAATATCACCATCGTAAGGATCAGACTTATGACCCTGCATACTTTTTTGGCTCTCGTTATCTTTCTCGCATGCTTGCACAGCACACGGCTGAGCCCGTTCTCAAAAAAGCTCATAAACGGATTAAGCAGATATGCCATCACTATACCTACGATAACGGGAGACATGGCTCCGAATATCGTTGAAAGGAAGTTGGAAAACTCATCAAAACGAAGGAAAATAAATACCAAAAGAACAGCGGCAGCAATAACAAGGAAAGCTATCACGCCTATACTGGCGAACTTTTTCCCCTGGCCGTTTATCCTTCTTTCTCTTATGAGCTTATCCCCTTCCATTATCTTCCTCCGTCACACTGACTTTCTCCGTATCGTCAGAGTATTTCTTTTATCTTTAACTTTCTGAGCTTGGCCAGATCCACAAAATCATTTTTGACCTGAATGACAGGCTTTGCAAGCTCATTCCTGTTGATCATGACAATCTTGCCCACCGCGTCGTTGGACAGTTTTACGGTATGGTTGATGTAAACCTCCGTGATCTGCTCCAAAAGAGGGATAAGGAAACTGGCATTATACTTGTCGTTTCCGTCCTCAAGTATCTGCACGACATCAAACGGGCATATCCTCGGTCTGTAGACTCTGTCCGACGTCATGGCGTCATATACGTCGGCGATCGCCACTATCATGGCAAACGGTTCGATCTCATCGCCCGACTTGCCGTAAGGATAACCGGTCCTGTCCGCACGCTCGTGATGCTGCAGAGCGATCATCTTGATCCTGTCATCCACCCTCTTATCCTTAAGGATCTCATGGCCTCTTGTCGTATGCGTCTTTACTATCTCATACTCTTCGGCGGTCAATGTATCGGGCTTTAAGAGGATATCTCTCGGTATGCATATCTTTCCGATATCATGCAGGAGTCCTCCGAGGGTGATTATCTGTTTTTCCTCCTCGCTCATCTCGAGCCACTTGGCAAAACAGTTGCATATCAGGGAGACGTTGACGCTGTGTACATAGGTCATCTCATCATAATCCCTGATGCAGTGAAGCATGTTAAATATGCGGGAATTATTCCCCGCCTGATCGATGATATCTTCGATTTCCCCTAACAGTTCTTCACCGTCTATATCCCTGTTCTCCGTGATCACCCCGTTTACGGAATCCTTGAAATAGTTGACGGTCTTATCATATCTCTGTGAAAACTCCCTGAATTCCACGCTCGCCTTAAGCTTCTCGGTAAGAGTCTTTTCACTCTCCTCATCCATCTTGTATACGGTGATGGTCTCTACCGAGTAGAACATGATCTTGGAAATTTTCTGGGCATCCAAAACAGACCCGCGCCCTAAAACCATCTGGTCATTGCGCGAATAAATATCCCTTGCGAGTTCCATGCCCGGAACCGCACGGCTTATAGGTATACGTTCTATTGTCCTGTTGTCAAAAGTTGGTTCCATAAACCTCCTTTATATACGCAAAAAACACAATAAACAATAATACACCTTATAGAATAACACATTTTTCTTCAAATGTCTATATTTTCATACGTCAAATGCATTAAAACATA
>JBGUQP010000151.1:0-3084 GCA_045131145.1 Lachnospiraceae bacterium
AGCCCCAGAAGCAGCATTTTGTAAGTGAGATAATAAAGTTCTGCAGGGATAATGATATCCTCTCGCTTGCCGAAGGTGTTGAAACGAGCGAGGAACTTAGAACCGTAATACATATGGGTGTCGATCTTATTCAGGGTTACTACACGGCCAAGCCCTCAGCAGAAATTCTGCCAAGGATCAATGAGATGGTAAGGAATGAGATATGCACCTATTATCAGGAACGTCAGGATGGCAGTGACAAGAGGATATTCACCGCAGGAAGCAGTAACCGTGTATCATTGGGAATGCTTGACCGCGACGGCTATACAGATATAAATATCGGTGATAAAAATGCAGTCTATACAGATGTTGCGATCATCGGTTCTCCGGGACTTAAAACCGACATACATATCACGGTACTGCCCGGATACACCGGAGAGATAAGGCTTGAGAATGTTGAACTATCAAATATTAAGTGCAGGCCCTGCATAGATATATCCGAAAACTGTGATGTCACCTTTAAATTATCGGGTGAGAATCACCTTAAGGGTAACGGGATAAGGGTTCCTAAATCTTCAAAACTTATGCTGCTCGGTGACGGAAATCTATCGATCGAAACCAAGTGCGCAAGGTTCTATGGAATAGGAAACCCTGCGGAAGAATCACACGGGGAGCTTCTGTTTGAACAGGACGGAAAGATATCCGTTAAGGCAAGCGGTCAGGAAGGGACATGTATAGGTTCGGGAGAAGGCGGTATTATCAGGATCAACAGGGGCCAGTACAACCTGTACGCAGGGGCCAATTACGCCACAGGCATCGGTGCACTGACCGGCAATTCACGCTTTGAGATGAGAAACTGCTGGATGGACATTGAGTTAAACGGTGATAATGCCGTGGCTCTGGGAAGCCTTAGGGGAGATACGGGACTATATGTGTTAAAGACTGCTCTTGAGGTTACAATGAGTGGTGACAGGGCAGTCGTTATAGGCACACTTGACGGATCGGAGTCGATCACGTTAATTGAGGATTCAAGGGTTAACCTTAACCTTCGTGCGGATGATTCGACCTGTGTGGGGGCACTCACGGGAAGTACTGATTTTACCTCAAAGCATACAAGCCTGCAGCTTGAGAATGCAGGTGATGAGGCTTTGATATTCGGTGGTAAGGAATACTCTACAAGCGTTAACCTTGATAAGGTAGATATTAAGAGCGACCTTCGCAGCAAGCTTAACAGGGACACCTATGCGTCAGATGATGATATATATATCGCTGGAGGACGCAGTCGGTTCAATGTAAACGGCAAAGAAATAGAAAGAAAGGTAATATGGATGGAATAAATGGAAGGGTATGAGTACGAATACAGGGACAGAATAAGCTTTTCGAGATGTGATGTTAAAAGGAGGCTGTCCATAACATCGCTTATTGATGCCTTTCAGGATGCCTCCATATTCCAGTCGGAGGATGCAGGGGTAGGGATAGATTTTTTGAATGCCAGAAATCTTCTCTGGGTATTAAACTACTGGGAGATCGAAATAGAAAGGATGCCCGGCCTGTGTGATGAAGTTTATGTCGGAACCTATCCGTATGATTTTAAATCCTTTATGGGATATCGTAATTTCTACCTTAAGGATGATAAGGGCAAATATCTTGTCAAGGCCAATACTACTTGGACAATGGTCGATACGGGCAAGATGACACCGGTTAAGGCCCCGGATGACGTTGTCGGTGCATATGCGATCGGAAATAAGCTTCAGATGACTTATTCGCCCAGGAAGATAATGCTTCCGGACGAAAAGGGGTGTACTGTGAAAGCTGCTGCTGAGAGGACGGTAGAACTCCACCATCTGGATACAAACATGCATGTAAACAACTGCCAGTATATAAACTTCGCACTTACGGCAGCCGGTGAAGATATGGATATTAAGGTCTTAAGGGCCGACTACAGGAAACAGGCGCACCTTAAGGATAAGATATATCCTCTTGTTTATTCAGGGGAAAATGAATGCACTGTTGCTTTAAATGATGAGGAGGGCAAGCCTTATTCGGTGGTTTATTTCAGGACCGGGGCTTGAGATTAAGTATCTTCTGCGATACCGAGATTGATGTATAGAGGTCAGCATATCCCGAAGGAGTCAGGGTATCAACGTAATTCTGCTCATAATTCCTTTCGGGATATATCCTTTTTACTATATCTGCAGCCTTATTATAGGCGATCGCTGCCATCTCCTCGGTTGGGTAGGTTCCGACCGTATAATTGCCGTTAATAAGGATGACGGTCCGGTAGCTGACCTTCCCTTTTTTGGTCACCTTCTTGCGGACACCGTTGTAGCGGTTGATTATCTCAATATTTTCGTAACGGAAATCAAACCGGTCATTGTTTATGAACCTGTAATCCCTGTTGAGTACGGCATGCCGCTTTATCCCGTACCGGGCATGAAGGTTGACCTGCATTCCGTAATCGGCAACAAAGAGGTGTTCACCGCGCCTGGAGATCTTGTGTTCCGAATAGTAAAACAGATCTTCTATATCGAATTTATAAACATGAGTCCGGTCCAGATAATACAGAAAATGATGCTTCTGTAAGTATATCGGATTCTTGATATAGACACGGTTGTCCCTGAAGTTTATCAGAACAACGAACTTATCAAAGGAGAGTGGGCAGGAATCCGTGTAATCATCTATCCCGTGGGCGCTTTTAATAAGCTTTCGTGCATATGAATAAGCATTGCCGGCCACTTCCTCAGTGGAATATGAACCGAGGCTTATATGCTTACCCCGGAAGGTCAGTGATGAACGGTAATATACCTCTCCGTTTTTTTTACGGGCTTCAAATACACCTGCCTGACTCATGACAACCTCCGACTTTCTTGGGATAATAATAACATTTTTATTATTTTTTTTCTACACTTCATGCGATATATGGTTTATACTGTAAGCAACTGTTGATGACTTGAGAGGCAGGGAGATACTATGGCAAAATCACCAAATCAGAAACTGAAGATTCTTTATCTTAAGGAAATACTTTACAGGTATACAGACGAGCTTCATCCCATCAGCGCGGCCGAAATATGCGGCATCCTTAAAGAATGGGGAGTGGAAGCCGAG
>JBGUQP010000152.1:0-2410 GCA_045131145.1 Lachnospiraceae bacterium
TTAAGGACATTCTTGAATCCAATGTTCTGGTCATCAGTAAGAAAGGGAAGATACTGGGTACCGGTGCCCGCGAGGATATAGGCGAGATCGAAGGTCTGCTCAAGTATGAGGTGGGCGGTATTATAGATCATATGCTCAACGAGCGTCTTCTGGGCGTGCTCTCCACCAAAGAGGATGTCAATCTTGAGACACTCGGATTTGAAGTATCTGAGAGCAACAAGTATCAGGCTATAGTTACTCCCATAGATATCGCCGGTGAACGCCTTGGAACTTTATTCATATATAAGGTTAAGGAACACTATACAATTGACGATATAATATTGTGTGAATATGGTTCTACCGTTGTGGGTCTTGAGATGTTAAGGGCAGTCAATGAGGAGAGTGCCGAGGAGAACAGGAAGCTCCAGGTTGTTAAGTCTGCAATAGGTACATTGAGTTTTTCGGAGATGGAAGCCATTATTCATATATTTGACGAGCTTGACGGTAATGAGGGCATACTTGTAGCCAGTAAGATCGCCGACAGGGTGGGCATAACCCGTTCGGTTATCGTTAATGCTCTCCGTAAGTTTGAAAGCGCCGGCGTTATCGAGTCCAGGTCATCGGGAATGAAGGGTACCTATATTAAGGTGCTTAACCCGGTCATATTTGACGAGATAGAGGAGCTTAAAAAGAAAAAATAATAAGCTTCACCTTATAAACGGAATTGTAGGGATACACAAACGGATTTGCGTTACGCGAATCCGTTTTGTGTTTTTGAAAAACAAAAACACAAGATATAGTATATTTTTTGCAATAAACCTTGCGTTTTCGATGATTTTATTTATAATATTAGGAAGGGAGTGAGTATAAATGATAAGATCAGATGTCTATAACTATATCAACGTCCTTGATAAGGCCGCTGATGCTTCATGGCTTCGTAACGAAGCCATATCTAACAATATCGCAAATGTAGATACCCCTAACTACAAGAGACAGGATGTATCGTTTGAGACCGAACTGCAGCATGCGCTCGGGGCCTCGAAGTTTCGAAGTCTTGATGATAAGGTTTCAGATCTTAACGGTGAACGTCTGTCCCATATTGAACCGCGGACCTATATAGATCATGCGGGTTTTTCCTACAGGCTTGACGGGAATAATGTCGATATCGATACCGAGAATGTTGAACTTGCATCCAACCAGATCAAGTACAACGCCCTGGTTCAGAGCATTGACCAGGAATTCAAGAACCTTAAGGCTGTTATAAAGTAGTGGGAGGTGTCGTATGAGTATTTTTAAATCATTTGGTGTTAATGCATCCGGTATGACGGCCGAGCGTTACAGGATGGATATAATATCCCAGAACGTTGCCAATGCCAATACCACAAGGACTGCCGACGGAACACCCTATAAGAGGAAGATCGTAACATTTGAGGAGAGGACCAATGATCCCACATCCTTCGGAACCATCTTCAGACAGTCCAGGGGAATGGATGTCGGTGACGGTGTTAAGGTCAGGGGTGTATTCAACGATGAGAAGAGCGAGATGAAGAGGGTATACGATCCTTCGCATCCGGATGCCGATGAGGATGGCTATGTATGGTATCCCAACGTGGATATAGTTACCGAAATGACCAACATGATCGATACAACCAGGGCTTATGAAGCCAATGCGACGGCCTTTACGGCGAGCAAGTCCATGGCTATGAAGGGGCTTAACATCGGACAGGGTTGATCGGTCTTATGATTTTGAGTGAGGGTAGAAAATGGATATATCATCATTAATGAATGTAGGTTCACCTGCGGTTGCGGCTGCGGCGCAGAATGCATCGACTAAAAAGGGAGGAGCGGCGGATGATTCCTTTGCATCGCTCTTTCAGTCGGCGCTTGGAAACATTAACGAGACGAACAGCCTCCTTAATAAATCCGAAGAGGAGGAGATCAAGTTTGCCCTCGGTATAACCGAGAACACTCATGACCTTGCCATTGCGGCGGCCAAGGCTTCGACGGCCTTAAGCTACACGGTGGCTTTAAGGGATAAGTTTATAGAAGCTTATAAAGAGATAATGCAGATTCAGATTTAGGCTTTGATCGTATGATGGAGATGAGGGTATGGCTGAAAGATTGAGGGAGATACCACAGAGAATACTTGAGTGGTGGAATAAGTTTACATCCAAACAGAAGACGATAATCATCAGTGTGACGGCCGGCGTTGTAGTAGCGCTGGCTATCCTTGCAACAATACTTACGAGGCCCCAGTATATTGTTCTTCGAACCTGTGAGAGCACGAAAGAGGCATCACAGATAACAGAGCTTCTTGAAGGGCAGAGCATTCCATACAAGACTACAGACGACGGACTGATAATATCGGTTCTTAAGGAGAACCAGGCGGCGGCGGAACTCCTGCTTGGTGCCAACGGCGTTCCGGCTGATT
>JBGUQP010000153.1:0-3464 GCA_045131145.1 Lachnospiraceae bacterium
TATCATATATGGGAGTATTATCCCTCATATCTATTCCTGACACATACAGTACAGGGCCCGATTCCTTTGTCATCTCAAGGCCTGTAAGCCTTACGGAAGATAAACCTATGTGATTGGGACGAAAAGGGGATCTTGTTGCGAACACTCCCATCCTTTCATTCCCTCCAAGGCGGGGCGGACGGACCGTTGCCTTAAAGGCATTATCTTCCTTAACTTCAAATCCCCATAAAAGCCACAGATAATCATAACCTTCTATGCCCCTTAATGCTTCAGGATTCCTGTATTCCCTTTCGAATATGATATATCCCTTCAGTTCTTCAATAAGGCCGCTTTGTCTCGGAAGACCGAACTTTTCGGGAAAATCGGTATGTATATGTGCTATTGTCTTAAGTTCCATGTCTAATAATTGTCCGGCAGATCGTTTTCAAGCAGAATATACTTATGTCCCTGCCCCTTTATCTCATAAGCATAAGACAAGGCTTCCTCAAGCTTATCAAATGCCTTAAGCCTATCTTCGGGAAAGCCCTTGCTAAGTGCCCCTTCATATATGGGTTTTGTCCTTTTCTTACCCACAAGCAGGATATGGTCGCAGCAATCTGCCGCATAGGTTCCGAACTTATGATTATACTCTTCTTCCTTATCTCCCAGCTCAACCATGCCGGGAGTTATGAGTATCCTTATTCCGTCAAAAAGCTTAAGGGTTTCAACCGCAGCCTTGGAACCGACAGGATTTGAATTATATGCATCATCTATTATAGTCACAAGCCCATGTTCCCTAAGCTGCATTCTGTGTTCAACACTCTGAAGCCGTCTTACCGGTATCTTTAATGAAGAAAGGGGAACACCCAGTTTATTGGCTACCGCTATGGCTCCGACAACATTTATCACATTATGGGCTCCGATAAGCCTCATCTGAAAGGTCTCACTGTCCCCGTCAGGCGAGGTTACCTTAAACTCTGTTCCCATCTGAGATACCTTTATGTTTCCGGCCCTGTAGCCTGTCTCGTTTTCTTCGGTACTGTAAAAGACTGTATTCTTGTACTCGTTCGCCTTTTCCCTTATATACTCATTATCACCGTTTAGAAAAAGCATACCGTCCTCCGGCAGGGCATCCGCAAGCTCGAATTTGGTGTTTTTGATATTATCCATATTAAAGAAGGTCTCAAGGTGCTGGGGACCTATCGAAGTTATAAGACCATGATCGGGATGTACGATGTCGCACAGTTCCTTTATATCTCCCACATGCCTTGCCCCCATCTCACAGATAAAGATCTCATGGGTAGACTTAAGTGATTCCCTTACAGTCTTAACAACACCCATCGGAGTATTGTAGCTTTCGGGCGTCACCAGGACATTGAAGCTGTCCTTTAACAGGGTATGTAAATAGAACTTAACGCTTGTCTTACCGTAACTTCCGGTCACTCCGATTATCTTAAGATCCGGGGATTCCTTAAGCATCCTCTTGGCATCGTTAATGTAATACTGCCTTACTCCCCATTCCACAGGATGGTTAATAAGATTAGAAATAACATTCATGAGCAGCTGCAGTCCCACAAGCATGGCAAGCACACCCGAAAGACGGCTTAAATCAAGTAAAGATACGGAGAGTACTATGATGATCGAAGTTATGATAAATATGCAGGCGATCATCCTCTTAACCCTTGCCGTATATACAAGCTTCTTCTTCGTATTAAGCCGCTTCATCGCATTATACACAAGGCTTACAAGGATCAGTGCAAGATACAGAAGGATATCAAGTACAAGCCATGAAAGAAAAAACCTTATAAAACCAAGGCAGAAGGTAAAAATCAGAAGCCACTGCTGCCTTAGGTTCTTCTTAAGCCTGTTTAAGTGTTCCCCGTTCTTATAGCCGTTTAACTGGAACATGTGCATGTTGTAGCGCATCGCCAGGAAAAAGGCAGGGATAAATAAGATTATTGTGATCACTGTACGAAATATCATAATTGGAAGTAACTCCTCATAATACTTTTAAACTGAGCGGGTTTTTCAAGGAAGGAAAAGTGCCCGCAGCCTTCAAGGATACATAGACCGGAGTTTAGGATCTTCTCTTCCATGAGCTTCCCATCGCTTAGTGGTGTCGCTGTATCCTTATCCCCCCAGATAAGAAGGGTATCCTGCCTGATCTTGGGAAGAAGCTCCGTAAGATCCTCATTTACAGCCATTACCATGCATTGGCGCATCATGGGTGAGGCATTTCTGTAATCTGCCGATCCCTGTCTGCTCCTCCAGTCATCAATGAGTTCCGGAAAAAGAGCATAAACAAGCTTAACATTAACGATTCTTTTAAGGATCTTGTATCTCCTTATCCTGAATTTCTGCTTAAAAGATCTCTTCGGCATGATACCGGCACTGTCAATAAGGACAATATTCTTTATATCAAAAGGTAAGCTCTCTCGCGCGGCAAGCTTTATGATGATACGCCCTCCGTAAGAATGGCCTATAAGAGTTGCCCTCTTTATATCAAGTGCGTTCATAAGCTTTAAAAAGAAATCCGCATAAGAATCAACATTCCAGGGTTCCCTCGGTTCATCCGACCCGCCAAATCCCGGAAGATCGAACTGCAGGCATCTGTATTTTTCATTAATTGCATCCGCAACAGAGTCATAAACTCCAAGGTCAGTACCCCAGCCCTGAAGAATTACCACTGTCTCCGGTTCCGGTTTATTGTTTACCTCTTTAGGTCCGGTTATCTTATAGCTGATATTATATCCGTCTACTTCTATATTCATTTCTTTTTCCTTTAACGATCTTACTGTCTTTTCATAGCTTCCGGTTTCTTATCTTCATATATATATGAGTCTATCAGACCCGCAAGTATGAATTCCATCGGTTCGTAATAATATTCTGAATCCGGATCATAGGCATAGTCTTTACCCAACGGATTTCTTCCAAACAGGTAGGAAACCTGATTCTCACCCGCCTCAACATACCTTATATTCTTGAAAATATAATTACCCAACACCATAAGTCTGGCATTCTCATATACGGTTTCTATCTCTTTGTCACCCGGTTCATCTTTTATTGCGACCAGATATTCTTCCTTAAATGATTCCCTTACCGCCCCATTTATATCATCCATAAGTGATGTTATAAGAAGCTCTCCCACATTTAAGTTTATCCTGTTATAGCTTGTAAGATATGCTACTGTTCCGAGATATCCGCTTTTTTCTTTACTGAATCCCTTTGGCGGGTTCTTTGCATAATCTTCAGCTATACTCCTATACTCATTTCTTCCCGTAAGTTTATATAGCTGGGCAGATGCCCAATATCTTTTATCATCTGCTTCCTTCTTATCCCTTTCGGATTTCTCTTTATAGCCTTTTTCTGCCCTTTTGTAACCCGTATCGGCAAGCTTTAAACATTCCGCTGCATATGTTCTGTCAAATCTTTCGTATTCATAGGCAAAAAGGGCCATTATGGCCGAATAACCATAGCTTTCAGAA
>JBGUQP010000154.1:0-2318 GCA_045131145.1 Lachnospiraceae bacterium
TAAGAACCGGAAGTACCCTGTTTAGGTCCTCTGTTTCGGTTACGGGTTTGGCTCCGGGCCTTGTCGACTCACCGCCAATGTCGATGATATCAGCGCCTTCTTCGATCATCCGCTCCGTATGTCTCAGGGCTTCGTCCACACTATCGTGGCTTCCTCCGTCTGAGAAGGAATCAGGTGTAACATTCAGGATTCCCATTATATATGTGTTGTTTACAAGGTCGAATTCCCGGCTGCCGATGATCATGTTCTACAAGATTTAGGTTCCGAAAATGTTTCATCCACAAAATAGGGGGTTGGGCTGTCACATTTCGGACTAAACGTAATTTTTCATTGCTCTCAACTATAAAGACTTTCAGTAACATGGTAATGGTTCAGAATTTTACAATATTTTTTAATTTACTTCAAAAGGGAGAAGAATTCATCCCTCAGGTTCTTGTTCTCTTCGAACTCGCCGCGTGCGGCCATGGTAACTGTTTTACTCCCCGGCTTCTTGATACCGCGCATGGTCATGCACATATGCTCCGCTTCTATCATGACAAGAGCTCCCTTGGGCTTTAAATACTGCATTATCGCATCAGCTATCTCCGCAGTCATACGTTCCTGGATCTGAGGCTTCTTTCCTATTATATCTACCGTTCTTGCCAGCTTGCTCAAGCCCACAACCCTGCCATCCGGTATATATGCCACATGAGCCTTACCATAGAAGGGAAGTAAATGATGCTCGCACATCGAATAGAAGGTTATATCCTTCTCGATGACCATTTCGTTATTATCGACTGCAAATGTTGTCTTAAGATAATCCTCAGGGCCTTCATTAAGTCCTGCGAATATCTCCTCATACATCCTTGCTATCCTGTTTGGGGTCCCCTGCAGTCCTTCCCTGGCTGTATCCTCACCTATCCCCTCGAGGATAAGGTTTATTCCCTGCTTTATCTTGTCGCTGTCCATTTCATGATCTCCTCATTAAATATGACTTTATGCCATATGTAACTGTTCTTTTAAAGCCTCTTGAAGTACCTGCGAAAAGTTGATTCCTGCAGCCATAGCTGCCTGGTTTAAGTATTGTGGTATTGAGAGTGTTTTCTTCACCGCCATATTATTTAATGTTTTCCTGTACACCTCGGTATCAACACTTATAAGGGTTGCAAATTCATCACCTGTCATATTCAATTCATTAATGGCTGATGGTTTTGGGATTACCTTATTTTCATCTTCGAGATTTACCAAAATTAAAGATAATGCATCATCGGCCATGTTTAATCCATCTTCAAGTGTATCTCCACATGTATAGCATCCTTTAATATCAGGAAATAATATTGAATATCCTCCTTCATCTTCAGGTGAGAAAATTGCCGGGAATATATACTTAGCCATAATTTTCCTCCTTCCGGGCTTACCTTAGGCCCGCACTTCTCAATATATTGTTAGCTGTTCCTGTCTTGACTTCCTTGCTCGGATGTCTGGGGATTTGGAACTCTTCTTTTTTTCTTTAGTTCTGCTGCTGTTGACATATAATCTCCTGCATATTAATTATATACGTATGATTTACGTACGTCAATGCTGATCCTATCAAACCGTGATATACTTAAGATATGATAACGATCCGAAGGCAAGGATACAGGTATCTTTACCTTGTGCCTTGTATTCTTCGGCCAATGAAATGCTTCGGTTAACTGCTTCTTCTATACTAAGAGCTTCAACGTCGGCTTCTGTAAGATGGGCTGAATATAATCCTTCGGAAGTTTCAGCCCCGATAAGTCCCTGCGATTCTTCAAGGATGCAGTTTCTTAAATCTTCTGCCGGCAGCGCACGGGGAGAATCAGGCGTTTGTACGGTTATGATATGGGACGCAAGCGGTGCCATGGTACGAACAACCTCCCGATAATCCTTATCCCTGAACATACCCATGATAAATATGAGCCTAAAACCCGGAAACATTGACTCTACGGTTTCCTTAAGGCGCTTCGCGGCATCCGGATTATGGGCCCCGTCAAGATAAAAGAGCGGATCATCACTTATCTTCTGCATCCTGTAGGGTATGGTCACACGGCTTATCATCTCTTCCGCTTTCTTAATGTCTGACTGTCGGGAAGGAACGTGACTATCAAGGATATTAAGGTTGACAAGAATATCCACCGCTTCAAGTGCCAGAGCTGCGTTATATGGCTGGTATGCCCCGGAGGCTGCGAGTTTAATACTCTTATGGGTATTGTAGTCAAATATCCGGGGTTCTATATGATTCATATGAATATCGTTTGGATTTACCGTATACAAACGGCTTGATTGCCTGTTGCACTCATCCTCTATCACCTTGCGGA